>NZ_VMMW01000088.1:0-7176 GCF_013277425.1 Streptococcus sp. 79 | reverse complement strand
TTTGATTTTAGTCCAGTATGAGAATTCGATGACAGCATTGAAACGGTTAAGGAATTCTGGACGGAAGTAAGGTTTCAAACGATCCATCAATTCTGGTTTATCCGCATCTTCTGTCAAGTTGGCTTCATAGCCAAATCCAGCATTTGAGGTCGCAATAATGACAGTGTTCTTGAAGTTTACTGTATTTCCTTGACCATCTGTCAAACGACCATCATCTAGAACTTGGAGGAGAAGGGTAATAACTTGAGGGTCAGCCTTTTCAATTTCATCCAAGAGAATGATAGAGTATGGATTGCGACGAACACGTTCTGTTAAGGTATTGCTATTGTCATCATAACCCACATAGCCTGCTGTTGTACCAATTAGCTTAGAAACAGCTGTACGGTCACTGTATTCAGACATATCCAAACGGATAATCGCATCCTGGGTTCCAAACATATCGAGTGCCAATTGCTTAGCAAGCTCCGTCTTACCAACCCCAGTAGACCCTACAAAGAGGAAGCTGCCGATTGGGCGATTTCCTTCATCAAAACCAGCACGGTTACGACGGATAGCACGAGCTACAGCTTCTACGGCCTTATCTTGACCAATCACCTTGTCTTGCAAGCGATGGGCCATATCTTTCAAACGTTCGATATCTGAAGCTCCCATTTGCGATACTGGGATACCTGTCATTCGTTCCACAGATTCAGCCACATCATTGACACTTGCAGTCACTTTCATATCTTCTGTGTGGTTTTCGATTTTCTTTTCCAATTCTGCAATGCGTGTTTTATAGTTTAGAGCTGCTTCAAAATCTTCTGCTTCAACTGCTTTTTCTTGCTTGTCTTTTTCCGTTTCGATTTCACGTTCAACAGCATGAACATCTGTTACTGGATGCTGAGCTGCCAAGTGAGCCGCCGTTACATCGACAAGGTCGATAGCCTTATCTGGCAAGCTACGTTGAGGAATGTATTGAACAGAATAATCCACCGCTGCTTTCAAAACTTCGTCTGGCAAGATGACATTGTGGTGTTGCTGATAGAGGTCACGAATTCCTTGAAGAATTTTATATGTATCCTCTGCTGAAGGAGCATTGACCTTGACTTCGTTGAACCGACGAGCAAGAGCTGCATTCTTCAAGATAGTGTTACGGTATTCATCTTGAGTCGTTGCCCCAATCACTGTCAATTCTCCACGAGAGAGAGCTGGCTTAAGAATGTCTGCAAGCCCTTTAGAACCACTGTCTCCACCAGTGCTACCTGCACCGAGGATTTGGTGAATTTCATCAAAGAAGAGAATAATATTCCCTGCTTCTTTCACTTCATTGACTAGGTTTTGAACGTTTTCTTCAAAACTACCACGGTATTGAGTACCAGCCTCAAGACCAGAGATGTCAATTGAAATAATTTCCTTATTCTTGATAGCAGCTGGGACATCGCCGTTCACAATGGCTTGCGCTAAGCCTTCGACAACTGCTGTCTTACCAACACCTGCATCTCCGACCAAAACAGGATTGTTCTTGGTACGACGTGAAAGAATTTCAGATGTTTCTTGAATTTCCTTGTTTCGTCCGATAACAGGATCCAACTTGCCCTCACGCGCTTCTGCTGTCAAGTTACGACCTAGTTTAGCAAGGACACCATCTTGTTTCATACCTGAAGCCTGTTGTGGCATTTGTACATCAGCTTCTGCATTTCCTGGTAATTGACCAGTCGCACGATAGTGAGCAAATTCCTCAGGTGTCACTTCACGTCCATTAATCAAGTAACGACGATTTTCAGAACTGTATCCTCGCATACCACCCATCAATTGGTTAAATAAATCATCCATGTTGTTAAAATTATTAAAGTTGTTATTCATATTCTTTACCTCTTTTTGTTATTTATTATTACTGATATTGACTATCTTTGACCTTTGTTTTAAAAAATTTAGACTAGCTAGATTGCCACTCTAGGTACTATTTCTGGTTTTTCTTTTTCAAGCAGGAGTAGACTATCTTTACTTCTGAAGATTTCTAGATTAAACATAGACCCCACCTCTTTCTATTTTACTTTAAACAAGTGTTCTAGTAAGGCTTTCATTTACCTTACGTTCATAATATACTACATTAGTCAGAAAAGGTCAAGGATTTTGACTTTAATTGACCAATATTTTTTAAAAAGCAAAAACACCCCGAAACATCAGGGTGCCATTCTTACATCAAATATAAAATTGCTAGGGTCAGGAGACTTGCTAGAAGCCCCACTCCCCAAAAGAAGAAGTCAACCTTCCACTCGCTCCAAGGATTTCCTTTACCAGACAATCCTCCAAGCTCAAAATGGTGATGGACAGGCGTCATACGGAAAATACGTTTACCACCTGTCAGTTTAAAATAGCTGACTTGCATCATGACCGAAGTTGTTTCAAAAACATACACAATTCCGATAATCAAGAGAGTCCATTCTTGGTGGAGAGCCATAGAGATAGCTGCCAGCATTCCACCTAAAGCCAAACTTCCCACATCACCCATAAAGACCTTGGCAGGCTTATGGTTAAAGATGAAGAAACCGAGCAAACCACCAATCATAGCAAGAATCACTAGAAGGATGTCCATCTGACCTTGCACATAGGCAATAACTCCATAGGCAGACAAACTAATCACAACGGAAATACTAGCTAGACCGTCAATACCGTCTGTCAAGTTGACTGCATTTGAAAAACCGACTAGCCAGAAAAGGGCGAAGAAAATATAGAAAATCCCCAGATGCACTTGGTAACCAAAGACTGAAAGCATATCGCCCCCACGCTCATAGAAAAGATAGAAGATAACTCCACCTAGAAGCTGAAGAGCCAATTTTTGCTTAGGATTCAGCCCCTCATTGATTTTGCGAAAAACCTTGAGAAAGTCATCTAAAAATCCGACCAAGCCATACAAGACCAAGATGAACAAAATCATTCCCACATTATTGCTGAATTGGCTACTAAATAGGGCGAAAAAGAAAGCAAGCAAAACAGAAGTAATTAAGAAAACCAAACCTCCCATTGTAGGAGTCCCAGCTTTTGCCTGATGCTGTTTGACATCCTCATGCATCTGCTGGCCTGTAATTTGCGCCTTTCTATAAAATTGGATAAAGGCCGGAATTCCTACTACAGTTAGTAAAAATGTCACAATTCCAGCACTGATGGAAATAAACATATTAGTCTCCTAAAGTTAATGTAATTTTTTTAATATCCTTGATAGCTGTGTTAGCTCGAACATCTTGCTTCTGCACAGTAGAGCCCGAACCTTCAAATGCAAGTTCTATATTGAGCCACTTAGCAAAGGTCTCAGCAGTCTCCTTTGTCCAACCATACATGTCTGGAACTTCCTCTGCTTTATCAGATAAGATCAGGACTTGCTGATTCGGGGCAAGATTCTTCCCTTCTTCAGCAGAACTGTTTTTAATCTTCGTTCCTGTTCCCACAACAATAGGTTGTACAAGATTGCGACGCAATTCTTCTGCTAAATCACCAGGTGAAATATCCTTGACACTAGGCATATGATAAGGACTTTGTTGACTTACTTGCTCCAAAGCTTTAGCTGTTGTTTGAAGATTGAGAGAGTCTTTCATAGCTGAAGCCCGCTCCAAGATAGGATTGGCAAATTCTCCCAACTGAATACCTGAATAATGTTCAGGTTGTTGGACCGTCACATACAAGATAAAATCAGGATTTTCAGCCGGATTCATCGATACAGCCGAGAAAATATAGTTAGTTAACCCAACTAGATAACCACCATTTTTCTCGTCAGCAATCTGAGCCGTACCAGACTTGAGGGCTACATTTTGCCCAGGAACAGTTACAGTTGGCTTGCCTGTGCTGTGGTTATACATGGTTCCATAAACCGGATCCGTCCCTACCAAAACCATGTTAGTCCGAGTTAGACTAGCTGCATCTTTAGAAACAGGATTTCCCACAATTTCTTTTTGAGATTTCCGAGCAGTTTGATCATTTGGATCATAAATGGCACTAATAAATTTAGGCTCCAGCATGACACCGTCATTAGCAATAGCTGTAAAGGCACGAATCATTTGCGTCTGGGTCACTGAAATCCCTTGCCCAAATGAGCTTTGCGCAATGTTAACGATATTATCCGCAGGAAGTTGCCCAGCATACTCATCCGTCAAACCGAAACGGGTCGGAACACCAAATTTAAAACGATTAAGATAATCAAGCCAGGTAGCATCTCCCATCTTTTGCTCAAGGAGGGTCATCCCCACGTTACTTGAGTGTGCAAAACCTTGAGAAAAAGTCATCATTCTGCCACCAGTCAATCCTTCATTGACGTCCCAATCTCGAATCGTGGCATCTGCAATTTTTAACTCACTACTATTGAAGACTTCTCCTCCTGGAAAGGTATTATTATCAATAGCAGCAGCCAACATCATCACTTTCATAGTGGAACCTGGCTCATAGTTACTTTGATAAAGAATATCACGCCAGACAAAGTCCTTAGTGATTCCTTCCTTAGTATCGGCATCAAAGGTTGGTCGTTGCGTTGTTGCCAGAATTTCCCCTGTTTTAGCACTGACCAAAGTCGCTGTCATGTACTTTCCTTTTACCTTCTCTTGAAAAGCATCCATCTGGGTTTCCATAAAGGACTGGAGAGGGCTGGAAATGGTTGTATAAACATCCTTGCCATCTACCGTTTGTTGGGAAACTTGTTCTGTTCCAGGTACAATATTACCCAGACGATCCTTTTCATAGGTAATAATGCCGTCTGTCCCTGCAAGAATACTGTTCAAGGAACTCTCCATTCCAGAGGTTCCCAGCAAGCTCTTGCTTCCATCTTCATTTTCATGGAGCTGAGCTAATCCGATAAAACTAGAAGCAAATTGTCCGTTTGGGTAACTACGATTGGGACTGGTTGTAAAATCAATCCCCTTGACCTCTGCAGTTTCCAACTCTTTTTTGATAGACATCATATTGGCATAGGTAATCCCATTGCCCTTCGAACCAAAGGAAACTTGCTTGAGATTAGGTTGCGAGAGTTGCTCTCTTACATAGGATTCTTCCATGTCCAGATACTTATGAAAGACCTCTGCAACCTTGTTAAATTGTGTTTTTTCTACGTAAAGAATCTTACCCGTTGCTGACTTATAGTTCTCATCAATAACCGCATAGACATTATAAGATGTCGCATCCTCAGCAATAGGGACTCCATTTCGGTCATAAATAGTCCCACGTTTGGCAGGAACTGTACGGGTGGTTTGATGAACCTTCTTAGCTTCCCTCGCTAAATCTGTTCCAAAGCGAGTGCCCGTCCCAATAATGACCGCAAAATTGACTAAAAAAACGGCAAAAACAAAGACAGATAATAAACTCAGACTTTTTCCAACTCTGCGTCTGTTTTCAGCCGGCGATTTCCGATTTTTCGTCGCATAACGGATTACTCTTTTTGTCCACTTCATATCTTACTCCGCTATTCGAATATTTTCATTGTTTAATTGCAAATCGTGTGAATTGGCAATCTCTTTCAAACGTTCTGCACGTAATAGTTCATTGACCTCTTGCTTGGCATCGTCCAATTCGGTCTTCTTTTCTTCTATCTGCGCATTGATTTTTGTCAAATCATTCTGCACTTGCAAGAGCTTGGTCTGCATAAAAATAATACTAATGGCTACAATAAGAGTGGTTACAGCAATGGAAAAGTAAAAAGCTTTTTCCACACGCGAAAACCGTTTAAGTTGCATCTGTAGTATTTGACCTGTTTTTTCCATTCTTTCTGCCATCATTTTTCCTCTTACTTGTGAATTTTTCTGGCCACGCGCAACTTGGCTGAGTGCGAGCGGTTATTGGCTTCTAATTCTTCTGCACTTGGCAAGATTGGCTTACGGGATACCAATTCCATCTTGGGCTTGAGATCATCTGGGATGAAAGGCAAACCTTTTGGAACTTCAACTGTTGAAGCTTCCTTAAACAATTGCTTGGTCAAGCGGTCTTCCAAGGAATGAAAGGTAATCACTGAAATTCTACCATCCAGAGTCAACATATCCATAGACTGCTGGATGGACTCATCTGCCGCTCCCAGTTCATCATTGACTTCAATTCGAATAGCCTGGAAAATCTGCTTAGCAGGATGCCCCTTCTTCTTGAGTTCCTTGGCAGGTTTGACCAACTTGATAATCTCTGCTAACTCAGTCGTTGTCTCAATCGGCTTCACTTCACGCGCTTGCTCAATCTTACGCGCAATCTGTTTAGAGAATTTATCCTCACCGTATTTGAAGAAAATACGAACCAAATCATGATAGTCATAATGATTAACCACTTCATAGGCTGTCAGACTAGCATCCTGATTCATCCGCATGTCCAGTGGCGCATCCTTTTTATAAGAAAAACCACGCTCACGCTGGTCCAATTGAGGACTAGACACTCCCAAGTCATAACAAATTCCATCAATTTCCTGAACACCAGCTTCGCGCAAACGTGCCTGTAAATGACGGAAGTTATCCTTGATAAAGGTCACCATTCCCTTCTCAATGTAAGGTGCCAAGCGTTTTTGCGCATTGTCAATGGCATTCTGATCCTGGTCAAAGGCATAGAGATGGCCTTTTTCACTTAATTTACTTAATAAATACTCGCTATGGCCTGCTCCACCCAAAGTCGCATCAACGTAGATACCGTCGGGCTTTACGTCAAGCATATCAATCGTTTCATGGAGTAAGACCGTTACATGATGAAATTCTTTTGTCATATCTTATCTATTTTACCACAAATCCGACCAGCTTGCACTAGTCAGACAAATCAGACAAGGAGGCCAAATTTCAAGTTCAAGTTAGCCATGAAGAAGTCTTCTCTGGGTGATTTGTAGTTCAAGCATTTTTTAGGATAGTTATTAATCCAATTTTCGATGAATGCGACTTCTTTGGGAGTCGTTTTCTTAGTTCCCTTAGGTAACCATCTCCGAATGAGCCTGTTGTGATTCTCATTAGTTCCCCTTTCCCAAGAGGCATAGGGGTGCGCATAATAGATATGTTCCTCAGAAAATACATCAGACAAGCGGTTAAATTCTGTACCATTATCTGCCGTGATGGACAGAATCTTGTCTTGTTTTAAGATGAGTTTTAAAGCCTGATTGACCGCCTCAGCACTTTTATTTGGAATCAATCGGATAATTTGATGCCTAGTCCTTCGATCAGTTAAGACCAGTCAAAAATAATTTTTAACCCTGGTAAG
>NZ_VMMW01000087.1:0-14206 GCF_013277425.1 Streptococcus sp. 79 | reverse complement strand
CATACTATACTTTACTTCGTAAAGTGTGGGCTCTCCGAGGGGGCTTGCAGACACCTACTCGGCTTTTTAAGCCGAGTAGCTGCGCACCTTTATGGTGTAATTAGCTGATACCATTTGAGGTTTTTGTAGTCTCCAAAATTGTGACCGATAAAACCTCAATAAAAAAGCCCTCTGAAGTCAGAGAGCTGATTTGAGCCCGGGCTAAAATCCTAGTGGAAAAGATGAAACTCCTTGTGTTCATCGAACACTGTGTCATTTCCCTATTTTCATACGGATTTTTGACACCCTTAGCATCATGATTCTTGCTAGATAAACCGTTTATAGGCTAGGCGACGAGGCGAAGATTGTACGAAACTTTCAGTGAAACAAAAAAAAATCTCCCCGAAGGGAGAAAAGCTAGTTTATTTTACCTTACAGTGTTAGGAACCGTAACCGAAGATTATACTTGAGTATAGCGAGGTAAGGTGACAACGCAAAAAAGCTACCCAATTTAGAGTAGCTTTATTATCAAGATATGCTCAATTGAACACGGCCTAAGCACTTGGCAAAAAAGATAAAATCTCCTAGAAACTGAAGTTTCTTCGTCAATTTTCCTATTTTTGCTTTGTGCTTTTGACGGCCTTTGTATCTTGAATTAGCGACGAAGTCCTAGAGAGTTGATCAACTCACGGTAACGGTTAACGTCGTTTTTACGCAAGTATGCAAGCAAGTTACGACGGCGACCGATTTTTTTCATCAATCCACGGTAAGTAGCGTGGTCTTTTTTGTGTTGTTTGATGTGTTCATTAAGGTGGTTGATTTCCCAAGTAAGGACAGCAACTTGAACCTCTACTGAACCTGTATCACCTTCGTGACGTGCATATTGTGCAATGATTTCATTTTTTTTCTCTTTTGAGATTGCCATGATGTTTCTCCTTTTTATTTGGCTTCATCCGAGTGACAGGTTGGCATGCCTGGAACCAAGAAGAAGTTATTTGTCTTTACGACATTCACTATTCTACCAATAACTAACTTCTTTGTCAACAGATTTACTTTCTTGTTTTAAACATGCTATAATAATCATAGCAAGAGATTTAAGTTGTCTGTTTTTTTAAAACGAGGTGATTATCATGCGTAAATTCTATTTCCATCTCACCTACTATCTGGTCATATTCTTCTTTTTATTGGCCTCTTTATGAATTATTTTCACTGCTCTCATCCGGTTCCAATCTGCTAGGACTCATCTTCTAAATATCTTTATCTTTTCTCCGTTAGTAACCTTCATCGTTTCTCTTCTTTACGGTTACCGTTTCCCTTTTTCCCTTTTGACATTGGATTGCTCTTTTGCTTTACTATCATTTCTTTCCACGATTTTAGCATTGTCTACTTTTTAGCCTATGAAACCTTTGCTCTGGTCGGCATGGCTTCCGGTATTGGTATCAAGCATATTCTGCAAAAATGAAAAACAAAAAACTTTCACAAAATCCTTGAAAAATCTCACAATCATGCTATAATAATCCATAGAGACAAGTCACTTAGTCCCTTTCTACTAGAGAGTGCGTGGTTGCTGAGAACGCATAGAAAGACTATACTGATACTACTCTACTGACTTTTATGCAAACATAAAACGGTGGCCACGTTAGAGCCAATCAGAGGTGTCCCTCTTTTTTGAGGCACATAAATGAAGGTGGAACCACGTTGCGACGTCCTTTCTAGGACGTCGCTTTTTGTTTCTCTTTGCTTTTTGTTTCTCTTTATTTAAGACTGCGAAATAGGGAAACACTTCTGCTTTAGAAATAATGGATAACCAATATAAGGAGAACATCATGATTAACATTACTTTCCCCGATGGCGCTGTTCGTGAATTCGAATCTGGCGTTACAACTTTTGAAATTGCCCAATCTATCAGCAAGTCTCTAGCTAAAAAAGCCTTGGCTGGTAAATTCAACGGCAAACTCATCGACACTACTCGTGCTGTCACTGAGGATGGAAGCATCGAAATCGTGACACCTGATCACGAAGATGCCCTTCCAATCTTGCGTCACTCAGCCGCTCACTTGTTTGCCCAAGCAGCTCGTCGTCTTTTCCCAGACATTCACTTGGGTGTTGGTCCAGCTATCGAAGATGGCTTCTACTACGATACTGACAACACAGCTGGTCAAATCTCTAACGAAGACCTTCCTCGTATCGAAGAAGAAATGCAAAAAATCGTCAAAGAAAACTTCCCATCTATTCGTGAAGAAGTGACTAAAGACGAGGCACGTGAAATCTTCAAAAATGACCCTTACAAGTTGGAATTGATTGAAGAACACTCAGAAGACGAAGGCGGTTTGACTATCTATCGTCAGGGTGAATATGTAGACCTCTGCCGTGGACCTCACGTTCCATCAACAGGTCGTATCCAAATCTTCCACCTTCTCCATGTAGCTGGTGCTTACTGGCGTGGAAATAGCGACAACGCTATGATGCAACGTATCTACGGTACAGCTTGGTTTGACAAGAAAGACTTGAAAAACTACCTTCAAATGCGTGAAGAAGCTAAGGAACGTGACCACCGTAAACTTGGTAAAGAGCTTGACCTCTTTATGATTTCACAAGAAGTTGGTCAAGGACTTCCATTCTGGTTGCCAAATGGTGCGACTATTCGTCGTGAGTTGGAACGCTACATCGTTGACAAAGAGTTGGCTTCTGGCTACCAACACGTTTATACTCCACCACTTGCTTCTGTTGAACTTTACAAGACTTCTGGTCACTGGGATCATTACCAAGAAGACATATTCCCAACTATGGACATGGGTGACGGGGAAGAATTTGTCCTTCGTCCAATGAACTGCCCACACCACATCCAAGTCTTCAAACACCATGTTCACTCTTACCGTGAGTTGCCAATCCGTATTGCTGAAATCGGTATGATGCACCGCTACGAAAAATCTGGTGCCCTCACTGGTCTTCAACGTGTGCGTGAAATGTCTCTCAACGACGGTCACCTTTTCGTTACTCCAGAACAAATCCAAGAAGAATTCCAACGTGCCCTTCAGTTGATTATCGATGTTTATGAAGACTTCAACTTGACTGACTACCGCTTCCGTCTCTCTCTTCGCGACCCTCAAGATACTCACAAGTACTTTGACAACGATGAGATGTGGGAAAATGCCCAAACCATGCTTCGCGCAGCCCTTGATGAAATGGGTGTGGACTACTTTGAAGCCGAAGGTGAAGCAGCCTTCTACGGACCAAAATTGGATATCCAAGTTAAGACCGCTCTTGGAAAAGAAGAAACTCTTTCTACTATCCAGCTTGACTTCTTGCTTCCAGAACGTTTCGACCTTAAATACATCGGAGCTGATGGCGAAGAGCACCGTCCAGTTATGATCCACCGTGGGGTTATCTCAACTATGGAACGCTTCACAGCTATTTTGATTGAGAACTATAAGGGTGCCTTCCCAACATGGCTTGCACCACACCAAGTAACCCTCATCCCAGTATCTAACGAAAAACACGTGGACTACGCTTGGGAAGTGGCTAAGAAACTCCGTGACCGCGGTGTCCGTGCAGACGTAGATGAGCGCAATGAAAAAATGCAGTTCAAGATCCGTGCTTCACAAACAAGCAAGATTCCTTACCAATTGATCGTTGGGGACAAGGAAATGGAAGACGGAACAGTCAACGTTCGTCGCTATGGCCAAAAAGAAACACAAACTGTCTCAGTTGATGACTTTGTTCAAGCTATCCTTGCTGATATCGCCAACAAATCACGCGTTGAGAAATAAGAACCTAGCACAAAAGCCTCCAGTCCGGAGGCTTTTTCGTCTCTTCTCACTCAAGGACTAAGTTCACTTGAGCAAACTGAATCCGCGCTATCGTTCCTTTTCCGACCTCAGACTCAATACGAATCTGGTGACCCAGTTCTTCAGAAATTTTCTTAGATAGGTAGAGGCCAAGGCCAGAGGACTGTTGGGTCAAACGGCCATTGTATCCTGAGAAACCACGTTCAAAGACTCGGAGGACATCACTGTTTTTTATCCCGATTCCCGTATCCTTGATACAAAGCTCTTGCCCGTCCATATAAATCTCCAGACCACCTTCCTTGGTGTACTTGAGACTGTTTGAGATGATTTGCTCAATAACCACTAGCAGCCACTTTTTATCCGTCACAATTTCTTTATCAAGGTCATGTAGATTGACATTTAGGCCTTTTTGAATAAAGAAAAGAGCGTATTTACGAATTATTTCCTTGACCAAGTCCTCAATTTGAACCTGCTTTAAGACCAAATCATCATGAAAACTTTCTAAACGCAGGTACTGTAAAACTAAATTGGTATAGGAGTCAATCTTGAAAATTTCCTGTTCTAATTGCTGCTTCAGTTGGCGGTCGACCACTTCTGCAACTAAGAGTTGACTGGCTGCAATGGGGGTCTTAATCTGATGGGCCCACAAGGTATAGTAATCCAGCAAATCCGTCAGTTTTCTTTCTGCGTCAGACCTCTGCTGATAGAGTTCCATCTCACGCGCTTCTAATTTTTCAGCCAAGGCTCTTTCCAAAGGAGACTGAGCTTCCCTCTCCCCATAGAGAATTTCCTGACGATAGACCTGCGTTTCCACCAATATGTCCCAAGTGAAAAATAAGATGGTTACAAAGCAACACAAGAGGAAAAAGTAGAGAAAGTAAGTTCCCAAACTGGCAAATAAAAACTGAAAGAGCAAAATCAGAAATGCTAAAGCAAGCAGATAGACAAACAGACGACTACGGGAGCGCAGATAGGCTAGAAAAAATTGTTTCCAATCAAGCATGCTTCAGTCCGTACCCTATCCCTTTCTTGGTCTCGATAAATCCTACCAAGCCCTGCTCTTCCAATTTTTTACGCAAACGAGCCACATTGACAGAGAGGGTATTATCATCAATGAAAAAGTCACTGTTCCAAAGTTCCCGCATGAGGTCGTCACGCGCTACAATATTGCCTGCATGCTCAAATAACACGCGTAAAATCTGGAATTCGTTCTTGGTCAAATTCAAGACTTGCCCTTGATAATGTAAATCCATGGATTTGGTATTGAGGATAACACCAGCATATTCCAGTAAACTCTCGTCACGCCCGAACTCATAGGAACGACGCAGCAAGCCCTGAACCTTGGCTAAAAGAACCTGCTGGTCAAAAGGTTTGGTCACAAAGTCATCCGCCCCCATATTGATTGCCATGACAATATCCATAGCCTGGTCTCTCGAAGACAGAAACATGATAGGCACCTTGGAAATCTTGCGAATTTCCTGACACCAGTGATAACCATTAAACAAGGGCAGCCCAATATCCATGAGGACCAGATGAGGTTCCGATTGGACAAAAAGACTCAAAACTTCCATAAAGTCTTCTACCAAGACCACTTCAAATCCCCATTCAGAGAGCATTTTCCCGACCTGTTGACGAATAACCTGATCATCTTCTACTAGTAAAATCTTGTGCATGCGCTCCTCCTTTTCTATTATTATAACAGATTTTTCCATGCTCGAATGTCTGAAATTGAATTTGACATAGCTTGTTTTTAGCCAACAAAGTGCAACAATCCTACTAGCTAATTTGAGGGAAATTTGATAAGATAAAGAAAAGAAAGGAGTTCTTATGGCCAATATTTTTGATTACCTGAAAGATGTCGCATACGATTCCTTTTACGACTTTCCATTGAATGAGTTAGACATTCTAGCCTTAACAGAAGCTACCTACCTCTCCTTTGATAATCTGGTCTCCACAAGTCCTCAGCGACTTTTAGACCTGGCTCCTCAGGTTCCAAGGAATCCTAACATGTTGACCAGCAAAAATCGCCTCCAGCTATTAGATGAGCTAGCTCAACACAAACGCTTCAAAAATTGTAAACTCTCTCATTTTATCAACGACATTGACCCTGAACTGCAAAAGCAGTTTGCGGCTATGACCTACCGCCTCACTCTCGATACCTATCTGATTGTCTTTCGTGGGACTGATGACAGTATCATTGGCTGGAAGGAAGATTTCCACCTGACCTATATGAAGGAAATTCCTGCTCAAAAGCACGCCCTTCGCTATTTAAAGAACTTTTTTGCCCACCATCCTAATCAAAATGTCATTCTGGCTGGACATTCCAAGGGAGGAAATCTAGCCATCTATGCTGCTAGTCAAATTGAACAAAGTTTACAGGATCAAATCACAGCAGTTTATACCTTTGATGCGCCTGGTCTCCATAAAGAACTGACACAAACCGAGGGCTATCAAAGGCTAATGGATAGAACCAAGGTCTTCATCCCACAAGGTTCCATCATCGGTATGATGCTGGAAATCCCTAACCAGCAAATCATCGTGCACAGTACTACCTTGGGTGGTATCGCCCAGCACGATACCTTTAGTTGGCAGATTGAGGACAAGCACTTCGTCCAGCTGGATAAGACCAACAGTGATAGCCGACAAGTCGACACAACCTTCAAGGAGTGGGTGGCCACAGTCCCTGACGAGGAACTCCAGCTCTATTTCGACCTCTTCTTTGGCACCATTCTTGATTCTGGTATTACTTCTATCAATGACCTATCTTCCTTAAAGGCGATTGAACACATTCATCATCTCTTTGTCCAAGCGTAATCCCTCACTCCAGAAGAAAGGGAAACCATGGGACGCCTCACTCAATTATTGATTGATACCCGTTACCAAGCATGGAAGAATAGATAAAAAGCTTATGAAAAGGTAATACTCTTCGAAAATCTCTTCAAACCACGTCAGCGTCGCCTTACCGTATATATGTGACTGACTTTGTCAGTCTTATCTACAACCTCAAAGCGGTGCTTTGAGCAACCTGCGGCTAGCTTCCTAGTTTGCTTTTTGATTTTCATTGAGTATAAAAACCTTCTCATAAGCTTTTCTTGTTTTAAAGAAAAAATTACTCCTTCATCTGACTCTCTGCATCGGCCACGACTTGCTCTAAACTGGTCTGACCAAGTTCAGCCTCCATAGCCAGCTGGATTCTCTCCAATTTTTGATCCAAAACATCATGAATATGAGCTCCAACTGGACAATTTGGATTCGGATTGTCATGGAAACTGAAGAGTTGACCTGTCTTACCAAGACACTCAACCGCTTGATAAACATCTAATAGACTAATGTCCTTGAGATCCTTGACAATCTCTGTTCCCCCTGTTCCACGCGCGACTGAAATCAGCTCTGCCTTCTTCAACTGGGACAAGGTTTTTCTGATAATGACAGGATTGACCCCGACACTAGCAGCTAAAAAATCACTGGTCACCTTGCTTTCCTTCCCCTTGAGGGCAATGATTATCAGCATATGAGTCGCAATGGTAAATCTACTTGGAATTTGCATGCTCTTCTCCTTTTTACGAGGCTACCCTGCCTCTACTCTTCTTTTTCTTTTATTATACCCTTTTTAGTTGTAATGTCAATCGTTACCACCTTTTAACCAGTCGTCTAACTCCCGATCGTAGCCCTCTTTCTGGGCCAATTCTCTCAGAAATTTCTGATGATGAGTATGGTGGATCCCATTGACCAGACTTTCATAGTAAACCTCAAAATAGGGAAGTTTAAGATCTTTAGCCAACTGCAATTCAGCTGCCACATCGTAGTCTACCCGTCGGAAGTTCATATCTACCAAGCCCTTGTCATCAAACTCCAAAATCATATACTGGGCCCGCAAGTCCTTCCGCAACTGAGCATCTAGAAAGAAAGGCTGCCCAATCGAACCCGGATTAACAATCAATTGCCCACCAGTACCGTAACGAAGCAACTGCTGGTGAATATGACCATAAACAGCAATATCACAAGGTGGATTGGTCACCAAGCGGTCAAAATCCTCTTGCGCTCCAGTATGAATCAACTCACGCCCCCAATTCTTATCAGGTAGATGATGGCTAATTCCCACCGTCAAAGCCCCAAACTGACGATGAAGCTGGAGTGGTTGATTGTGGAGCAATTCGATTTCTTCTAGGGAAATTTCCTCTAAAACATATTGGCACTGGCGCAAGAGATAGCGTTGACTGGGACGAGTACTATCCAATTCCTTGCGGACACCATGCCAAAGACTGTCTTCCCAGTTTCCCAAAACTCTAGCTGTAATCGGTAGTTGAGCCAACAAGTCCAAAATCCTTCTACGCCCTGTCCCTGGCATGAGAATGTCTCCCAAAAGCCAGTATTCATCCACTCCTAGCTGCCGAGTATCTGCCAAAACAGCCTCCAAGGCTGTAGTATTTCCATGAATATCTGAAAGAAGAGCTATTTTTGTCATATTCATCTCCTCGTTTTTTCTCTTGCAATAAGTATAACATAAAAAGTCACAGCTAGAGAAATCTAGCTTTTTTTGATATACTAGATAAAGATATTAGACAAGAGGAAACGAATGACCCCGAATAAAGAAGATTATCTAAAGTGTATTTATGAAATTGGCATAGACCTGCATAAAATTACTAACAAGGAAATTGCGGCTCGTATGCAAGTCTCTCCCCCTGCCGTAACTGAAATGATTAAACGGATGAAGAGCGAAAATCTCATCCTCAAGGACAAGGAATGTGGCTATCTACTGACGGACCTTGGGCTCAAACTGGTCTCAGAGCTCTACCGTAAGCATCGCTTGATTGAAGTTTTTCTAGTCCATCATTTAGACTATACGAGTGACCAGATTCACGAGGAAGCTGAGGTCTTGGAACATACTGTCTCTGACCTATTCGTGGAGAGACTAGAAAAATTGCTTGGATTCCCCAAAACCTGCCCTCACGGAGGAACTATTCCTGCCAAGGGAGAACTCCTAGTTGAAATCAATAACCTCCCACTAGCTGACATCAAGGAAGCTGGCGCCTACCGCTTGACTCGGGTGCACGATAGTTTTGACATTCTCAGTTATCTGGACAAGCACTCACTTCACATCGGTGATCCTCTCCAAGTCAAGCAGTTTGATGGCTTCAGCAATACTTTCACTATCCTCAGTAAAGAAGAGGATTTACAAGTAGGTATGGACATTGCCAAACAACTCTATGTCGAGAAAATCAACTAATTTCTCAAGTACCCCAACCAACCCTGAAAGTTTGATTTTCAGGGTTTTCTTATCTATTTTTTATATCAAAAACGATAGTAAGCGCTTCCATAATCCAACTAAATATTGTATAATAATTATATAAACTATTCCGTCACTAACAGATGAAAAAAGGAGGGCTTATCATGAAAAAAATCATCTTCATCAAAACCATTGAGCTCCTTGTCATTGATGGAATCATGCTGGCATTTTTGACATTTAAAGAGGGACTTACTTGGGATTGGATTTTGATTTACAGTGGTTGGCTCATTTTCTTTCATCCTGTGCTGTTGACCTATCTTTCTAACCAGCTTTGTGACCACTTTAGTCAACTCTATTCCCAGATTAGACCGAGATTCTGGTCTTTTGCCTTACAAATTCTCCTATGGGATATCCTGATGATTCTCTCCTTGATATGTTTAAGTGGTACCCCACTTTTCCTTCAGGGGACTCTCCTCATCCTAGGACATCTCATCCCTTCCTATCGCACCTGCCAAATCCTGAAACAAGACTTTCCCCAAGCCTATCAAGCACCGATTTCTTTTGGAGTATTTTATGATAGATGAGAAAAACCAAGCCGGCTGGGCTTGATCTTTCTTATCTATTTTTAGTATCTAGGATAATGGTAACTGGCCCATCATTGACCAGCTCAACCTGCATATCCGCTCCAAAGATACCTGTATGAACAGGCACTTCTTGCGCTAGTTTTTGGTTGAAAACATCATAGAAGTCTGATGCCATATCAGGTTTGGCTGCTTCTGTAAAGGCTGGACGATTGCCTTTCTTGGTATCCGCAAAGAGGGTAAACTGGGAAATAGAAAGGATTTCTCCTTCAATATCTTTGACAGATAGGTTCATCCTGCCTTCTGCATCTGAAAAAATCCGCATATTGACCAGTTTTCTCACAGCATAGTCCAAATCTTCCTCTTGGTCCTCTGGTCCAACACCAACCAGCAATAAGAGCCCCTGATTGATTTTTCCCTGAACCTGACCTTCGATACTGACTTGGGCTTTTTTAACACGTTGGATAATGATTTTCATAATAGCCTTTCTAGTAAGAACTCAGACAATTAACCGTTGGTTCGTTTGACAGAGTAAACTTCTGGCACACTCTTAATCTTGTCCACAACCGTAGTCAGCGTCGAGAGGTTGGTAATGCCAAAGGACACATGGATATTGGCAAATTTCATATCCTTGGTTGGTTGGGCATTGACTGTTGAAATATTCTTGGTTGTGTTTGAGAGAACTTGCAGTACATCGTTCAACAATCCTGTACGGTTGAGGCCATAAATATCAATATGAGCCATATACTCTTTATTTGAGCTAGAGTACTGACCTTCCCACTCCACATCAAGGAGACGTTGCTCGTAGTTTTCTTGGGCGCGCAGGTTCATACAGTCCACACGGTGAATAGCCACACCACGACCCTTGGTAATGTAGCCGACAATATCATCACCAGGCACGGGGTTACAACACTTGGCAATCCGCACTAGGAGACCAGAAGCACCTTCAATGACCACACCACCTTCATGCTTGACCTTGAGGGTTTCTTTATTTTCAACCTTGACCTCGCCACCTTTGACAAGTTCTTCTGCCTCAGCCTTGGCCTTGGCACGTTCTTCTTCACGACGTTCCTTTTCAGTCAGACGATTAAAGACAGTAATAGCACCGATTTCCCCAAAACCAATGGCCGCAAAGAGGGAGTCTTCTGTCTTGTAGCTGGTCTTTTGCAGGACTTGGTCCATATGACGCTTGTCCATAAATTTATTGGCCACATAGCCATTTTCTTGGAACTGGGTCATCAACATTTCACGACCCTTATTAACAGATAATTCCTTATCTTGGTTTTTAAAAAACTGACGAATCTTGTTGCGCGCCTTGCTGGTCTTGACCATATTGAGCCAGTCGCGGCTAGGTCCAAAGGAGTTGGGGTTGGTGACAATTTCAACCTGATCCCCTGTTTTGAGCTTGGTTGTCAGTGGAACCATACGGCCGTTGACCTTGGCACCAGTCGCTTTTTCACCGACTTTAGTATGGATTTCATAAGCAAAGTCAATAGGTCCTGAATCTTTTGGAAGAGAACGGACAGCTCCATCTGGTGTAAAGACGTAAATCTCCTCAGCCAGATAGTTTTCCTTAACAGAGTCCACAAATTCCTTGGCATCATCAGCCTGATCTTGAAGCTCCATCATCTCCTTGATCCAGTTCATCCCAATAGCAGACTCCTTACTGTTAACCTGCCCCTTAACGCCTTTCTTATAAGCCCAGTGAGCCGCAACCCCGTACTCAGCCACCTCGTGCATGGCCTTGGTCCGAATTTGGAATTCAATCGGTCCTTTTGGCCCATAGACAGTCGTATGGATAGACTGGTAACCATTTGCCTTGCGGTTAGCGATGTAGTCCTTAAAGCGACCAGGCATGGGTTTCCAAAGTTCATGCACATAACCAAGCATGGCATAAACATCACTTTGGGTATCCAAAATACAACGAATGGCAATCAGGTCATAGATTTCCTCAAACCGTTTTCTCTTGTCCTGCATTTTGCGGAAAATTGAGTAAATATGCTTGGGACGACCATAAATCTTCCCTTTCAAGTGACGATCTATCGTATACTCCTCTAATTTTGTGACTACCTCATCCACCAAGGCTTCACGCTCTCTGCGCTTTTCCTTCATCATATTGGTAATCTTGTAAAACTCTGTCGGGTTGAGATAACGGAAAGACAGGTCTTCCAATTCCCATTTGACACTGGAAATCCCCAAACGGTGAGCAAGTGGGGCATAGATTTCCATAGTTTCTTTGGAAATGCGCTCCTGCTTGTCTTTTCGAAGATGTTTCAGGGTTCGCATATTGTGCAAGCGGTCAGACAGTTTGACCAAGATAACGCGGATGTCCTCAGACATGGCCATGAGCATCTTGCGATGATTTTCAGCCAACTGCTCTTCGTGAGACTTGTACTCGACCTTGCCAAGCTTGGTGACTCCGTCAACAATCACGCGCACATCGGGACCAAACTCTCTTTCCAAATCGTCCAAGGTCGCATCTGTATCTTCCACCACATCATGCAAGAAACCACAAGCTACCGTTACAGCATCCAGCTTGAGTTTGGCTAGAATACCTGCCACTTGAATAGGGTGAATGATATAAGGCTCGCCTGATTTGCGGTATTGACCACTATGACAATCCACCGCATAGACCAAGGCCTTATGGACAAAATGGACATCCTCTTCCGTTAAATATTCTTTGGTTAAAGCGACAACTTCTTCGCCTGTTAAATTCACTTCTTTTGGCATCTCTACTCTCCAATTCTTCCTACCATTTTATCACTTTTTTAAGAATATGAAAACTAGATTGGAACAGAATAAGAAAAAAATAATTCAGAATTGCTTGATAATTCTGAATTATTGGTCCATAATATACTACGAAGTTAGATTTTAAACTTAGGTGATAGAAGGAGAGATAGAAGAACGGAAACCATATTGTAACCCAAAGACTTTTTGACTTCCCCAATTCCATTGAAGATACGAAAGATAAACGGTGGAACTCGTGTCACATACACTGGTACCTTGACTGGATTTTGGAATTAATACTCAATGAAAATCAAAGAGCAAACTAGGAAACTAGCCGCAGGTTGCTCAAAGCACCGCTTTGAGGTTGTAAATAGAACTGACGAAGTCAGCTCAAAACACTGTTTTGAGGTTGTGGATAGAACTGACGAAGTCAGTAACCATATATACGGCAAGTCGACGTTGACGCGGTTTGAAGAGATTTTCGAAGAGTATAAAAATCCTCAAGATACTTTCTTCTATCCTTTAGTTTATAAGGAGAACACCTATGAAAAAAGCTGCTATTTCTATCTTTGCTCTCCTAGTGTTAGGAGTTAGCTGCCTGTTTCTATTCAGCCAGCAAAGTTATAAAAAAACAGTCGTTCAATACTATGCTAACGACCAGAACCTGCCCAATAGGATAACTTATAGTGAATATAGCGACAAATGAGAAGCCAACTACGGTGGCACTCTAAACATCACATCTATCAAACAAGCTAGTGACGGAGTTTATGCAACCTATGAAGGGCAATTGACACCTTTCCAATATTGATAAATTGAGAACCAGCCTGTCTTCATCTAGTCATGCTGGTTTTTAAGTTCATTCTAAATCCTTACCTATTCTCCCTAACTGTGCTATACTTAATTTAGTACATTCTTTGAGATTGGAGATAAAATGAAAATCCATAAAACTGTGAATCCTGTTGCCTATGAAAACACCTATTACCTGGAAGGTGAAAAACACCTCATCGTTGTAGATCCTGGTAGTCAATGGGAAGCCATTCGTCAGACAATCGAGAACCTCAACAAACCGATCTGTGCCATTCTATTGACCCACGCTCATTATGACCATATCATGAGTCTGGACTTGGTTCGCGAGACGTTTGGCAATCCTCCTGTCTATATCGCAGAGAGCGAAGCCAGCTGGCTCTACACTCCTGTCGATAATCTCTCCGGTCTCCCTCGCCACGATGATATGGCAGATGTGGTCACAAAACCTGCAGAACACACCTTTGTCTTTCACGAAGAATACCAACTAGAGGAATTTCGTTTTAAGGTTCTACCGACCCCAGGGCACTCTATCGGTGGTGTTTCCCTAGTCTTTCCTGATGCTCACCTAGTCTTGACGGGAGATGCTCTGTTCCGCGAAACAATTGGACGGACGGATCTTCCGACTGGTAGTACAGAGCAACTCCTTCATAGTATCCAGACCCAACTCTTCACCCTACCAAACTACGATGTCTATCCAGGACATGGTCCAGCTACTACTATCGCTCACGAAAAGGCCTTCAATCCCTTTTTCTAGCAAGATGATGACAATCGATAGCACAATTTAATACTCAATGAAAATCAAAGAGCAAACTAGGAAACTAGCCGCAGGTTGCTCAAAGCACAGCTTTGAGGTTGCAGATAGAACTGACGAAGTCAGCTCAAAACACTGTTTTGAGGTTGCAGATAGAACTGACGAAGTCAGTAACCACACCTATGGCAAAGTGAATCTGAAGTAGTTTGAAGAGAGTATAACTTGTCTTTTAGAAAAGGAGCCTATAATGAAAGTCTTTCAGAATGTAAATATCGTGACTTGTGATCAAGATTTCCATGTTTATCTTGATGGAATCTTAGCAGTCAAGGATTCTCAAATCGTCTAT
>NZ_VMMW01000086.1:0-1141 GCF_013277425.1 Streptococcus sp. 79 | reverse complement strand
GTAACTGAAGTCAGCGGACGTGTAGACCAGATTGCCAACCTTGACTTGGTCGCAACCTATAACGCAGCGAAAGCGTGAGTGCTATGAGTAACCTTGAAAATCTAGCAAGAGCAATCGGTGAGGATGTCAAGGCTATCAAAGAAGACTCAGAGCTAAAGGATAGGGAGGTTAAGAAAAGACTGGACACCCTTGAGAGTAGACCGAGAGTCCATCCAGAAACCCTCGTTACAAAAGCGGAGCTGGAAGAGAAAGGCTACTTGACCTCCCACCAAGACTTGTCTACTTATGCCCAAAAATGGGAGTTGTACAATGATATCCCCATCAAGGCTAGGATTTCCGCCTTAGAAAATCGTCCATCATTCGATACGCTGACACCGACTCAACGGGATAGCTTAAAAGGGGATAATGGGCATAGTTTGAATGCCAGCGTTCGTATTGAGGGTTCTTATAAGAATGGCTCTACTAGTCGATTGAATCTGTTTGCGGATGTATTCTACGATGGCGAAGCAGTCACGAGCGGCTATACTCTTGATTATTACTACCGTGGTTTTGGCTATACAAACTGGCGTTCTTTGAGAAATCAGACCCCTGATTCAGCAGGAAAATTTGGCACATGGAGTGCTTCTCAGCGTTCTGGTGGTTGGTTTGAAGTTCGCATTGAAGTGAATTACAGAGGATTGAGAGCCTCTGCTTTTACCCATTTGGATAATGTCAACGATGGTGAACAAGGGCGAAGTGGAGTTCCAGGTCAGAACATTGTCAATCAGAACGGTTCGCAGGCACTCAACTATTGGGCCGGTACGCAAGAGCAGTACGATGCTATTACTACCAAAGACCCTCACACGATTTACGATATTTTTAAGTAGGTGAAGCTATGAGAGATAGAGTAAGAATCATGTTAGGAAGTAGAGAGATTGTCAAGCGCTATATTGGCGATAGGTTGGTGTGGTCGAGTGGACCGTCATTATTATTGGAAGTGTTAAACACAAGAATGTGGCAGTACTGGGGTGGGTACAATATTGATATTAAAGGTAATGATATTAAGGTTGCTGCTATACGATATGTACAACTCAATAATAGCAAATTAATAAGAATTCAGGCTGATATGTATAACCGAGGAGTCATATATCTAACTGGTACA
>NZ_VMMW01000085.1:0-8856 GCF_013277425.1 Streptococcus sp. 79 | reverse complement strand
CCCAAAGAACATTTTGGATGAACTCTGCACCAAAAATAAACCTTTTTTCTTACCTCTACCGCCATATTCACCGGATTTGAATCCTATTGAGCAAGCTTGGGCTATCTTGAAAAAGAAAGTAACAGATTTATTAAGGGAAGTCCCAACTATTTTTGAATGTTTGGAACGCTTTTTTAAAACTAAATGATTATATAATTGAAATAAGAAGAAAATCATTATCAGAAAATTATAGGAGGTAGTAAAATTGACTTGCTTAATCAGTGTTATTTTATTACATCAAGGAGATAAAAATAGTTTATTAGAGTCTTTATTAATAGTTGATAGACAAACATTTAAAGATATAGAAGTTATTATTGTAAAGCCAATATAGAACACCTTTTGTTGGTTTATTTATTCTTCCTGATGATTATTATAAACTTACAAAGGATTTTCGGTACTATATGGAACAAGAACTTGTTTTCGAAGAGGAACTTGTTTCACCGAGCTGGACCCATGAAGTTTATCCTTTGGGGCACTTAGGGGATATAGATATTCATTTTCTACATTATTCTAGTATTGAAGAAGCACGGACTAAGTGGGAAAAAAGAAAAAACGCATAAATTGGGATAATCTATATTTTAAATTTGATAATAAAGATTCAGCTAGTGAAGAAATTTTAAATAAGATGGATAATCTTCCTTATTCTAATAAATTAATTTTAGTCAATCGTCCATATAAAAATTTGAAAAGTCAATGTGTTATTCCAGATCAGGAACATCTTCCAGAACTGGCTATTATGTCTGATCCATTAAATACTTTTGATATCATGGCTTGGTTAAAAAAAGGTGGCAATGCTCTTTAAGTGCAAGTTATTGCGCTGTAGCATATAAATCTATTTCCTACATATTTTTTAAATGTTCTACGAGTTAATTTGAAACGTTTAGCTTGTGGTATAATAGATTTATGGATAAAAAATATGAAAAAATCTCTCAGGATTTGGGAGTGACGTTAAAGCAAATTGATACTGTTCTAAGTTTGACAGCTGAAGGGGCGACTATCCCCTTTATCGCGCGTTATCGCAAGGACATGACTGGTAGTTTGGATGAGGTGGCAATTAAGGCCATTATTGACTTGGATAAAAGTCTGACCAATCTCAACGACCGTAAGGAAGCTGTCTTGGCTAAAATTCAAGAACAAGGCAAGCTGACCAAGGAGTTGGAAGAGGCTATCTTAGCAGCCGAAAAATTAGCAGACGTAGAAGAACTCTATCTTCCATACAAGGAAAAGCGTCGAACTAAGGCAACCATTGCCCGTGAAGCTGGACTCTTCCCACTTGCTCGCTTAATCTTGCAGAATGTAGCGGACTTAGAGAAAGAGGCTGAAAAGTTTGTCTGTGAAGGATTTGCGACTGGTAAGGAAGCCTTGGCTGGTGCAGTTGATATTTTGGTTGAAGCCTTATCGGAAGATGTGACCTTGCGTTCCATGACTTATCAAGAGGTGCTGAGACACTCTAAACTCACTTCTCAAGTCAAGGATGAAAGTCTTGATGAAAAGCAGGTTTTTCAGATTTATTATGATTTTTCAGAGACGGTTGGAAATATGCAGGGTTATCGTACCTTGGCTCTCAATCGTGGGGAGAAGCTAGGTGTCTTGAAGGTCGGTTTTGAACATGCGACGGATCGTATTCTAGCTTTCTTTGCTGCTCGTTTCAAGGTGAAAAATTCCTATATTGATGAAGTCGTTCAGCAATCTGTTAAGAAAAAAGTCTTGCCTGCTATTGAGCGCCGTATTCGAACAGAATTGACTGAAAAAGCAGAAGAAGGGGCTATCCAACTCTTTTCTGACAATCTGCGCAATCTGCTCTTGGTTGCTCCTCTGAAAGGGCGCGTGGTTCTTGGATTTGACCCTGCCTTTCGTACAGGTGCCAAGCTAGCTGTCGTGGATGCAACTGGGAAAATGCTGACAACTCAGGTCATTTATCCTGTCAAACCAGCAACAGCTCGTCAAATCGAAGAAGCCAAGAAAGATTTGGCAGATTTGATTGGTCAATACGGTGTAGAGATTATTGCCATCGGAAATGGTACTGCTAGTCGTGAAAGTGAAGCCTTCGTGGCGGAAGTTCTTAAAGATTTTCCAGAAGTCAGCTATGTTATCGTCAATGAAAGTGGTGCTTCTGTCTATTCTGCTAGTGAATTAGCTCGTCAGGAATTTCCAGACTTGACCGTTGAAAAACGCTCTGCTATTTCTATCGCCCGTCGTTTGCAAGATCCTCTTGCGGAATTAGTCAAAATTGATCCTAAGTCAATTGGTGTCGGTCAATACCAACACGATGTCAGTCAGAAGAAACTATCTGAGAGTCTGGACTTTGTTGTCGATACAGTGGTTAACCAAGTTGGTGTCAATGTCAATACAGCTAGCCCAGCTCTTCTTTCACACGTAGCTGGACTCAACAAAACTATCTCTGAAAATATTGTCAAATACCGCGAGGAAGAAGGAAAAATCACTTCACGCGCCCAAATCAAGAAAGTTCCTCGTCTGGGAGCCAAGGCCTTTGAGCAGGCTGCTGGTTTCCTTCGTATCCCTGAAAGTAGCAATATCCTTGATAATACAGGAGTTCACCCAGAGAATTACACTGCAGTTAAGGAACTCTTCAAACGTTTAGATATTAAAGACCTAAACGAAGAAGCCCAAAGCAAACTCAAGTCCCTTTCAGTCAAGGAAATGGCTCAAGAGCTAGACCTCGGTCCAGAAACCCTTAAAGATATCATTGCAGATCTTCTCAAACCAGGTCGAGATTTCCGTGATTCCTTTGACGCACCTGTGCTTCGCCAAGATGTCCTAGATATCAAAGACCTAGTGGTAGGTCAGAAGCTAGAAGGTGTTGTGCGTAACGTTGTTGACTTCGGTGCCTTCGTTGATATCGGGATTCACGAGGACGGCTTGATTCATATTTCTCATATGAGTCGCAAGTTTATCAAACACCCTAGTCAAGTGGTGTCAGTTGGAGATTTGGTGACCGTTTGGGTCAAGAAAATTGATACTGAACGTGAAAAAGTTAATCTGTCGCTCCTCGCTCCAAATGAAACTGACTGATTATGTCAAGCAGGTTTCGCTAGAAGACTTCGGCAGACCTTTTATCCATCAAGTCCAGTGGAATTCTCGTCTACGTTCGACAGGTGGGCGATTTTTCCCAAAAGATGGGCGTTTGGATTTCAACCCAAAGGTTTATCAGGAACTGGGTCTGGATGTTTTTAGGAAAATTGTCCGACATGAACTCTGTCATTATCACCTCTATTTTCAAGGGAAGGGCTATCAACACAAGGATCGGGATTTTAAGGAACTTTTGAAAGCAGTGGATGGATTACGCTTTGTACCAACCTTGCCAAATAGCAACTCCAAGCCTATCAGGATCTATCGTTGCCAATCCTGCCAGCAAAGTTATCAGCGCAAACGAAGTATTGATACTAAACGCTATCGCTGTGGAGTTTGTCGAGGAAAGTTGCTACTAGTAAATCAGCCTGAGGACTGATGAAAGCCGAGCCTACCCGTGATATACTATGTCTAACCTAGCAGAAAGAGGAAATATCATGAACAGTAAGTTTTATAAAATGAGACGAAATCGCATGATTTCAGGAGTTTTAGCAGGTCTGTCAGACAAGTGGAACTTTGATGTTACCCTTGTACGTTTTCTGTTTGCCATTTTTACAGTCGCAAACTTTGGACTTGGGGTGATTATCTATATCATCCTAGCTTCTATCATGCCAACCAAGGAAGAAATCGAAGCAGAAATGTACGGAACAGGCCCACGTAAACGCAAAGAAGCTCAAGCCATTGACGATAATGAAGGCTGGTTTTGGTGAGGTTTTACAAAAGATTTGGAATACGCAAAAAGCTTTAAATCAATAGTCTAAACTGCTTGATTTAAAGCTTTTTTACTTTTATACTCAATAAAAATCAAAGTGCAAACTAGGAAGCCAGCCGCAGGCTGTAATTTAGTCGGCAATGTGAAGTTGATATAGTTTGCACTTTGATTTTTGAATAGTATTAATAATATTTCGCCAGCTTCATCCACAAACTATAGTGGATTGGAACTAGAATAGGACACCTATACTTCTAAAAAATTGTTAGAAATCGATTTGACTGTCCTGTTCTTATTTCATTTTACTATAAAAGCAGTAATTTAAACGCAGTTTTTTAATCTATTTTTCATGCTGAGACAATACATTTTTTGAAAAATGATGGATGCTGATAACAACTGATAGCCAGCAAATAGCATAAGCAGTAGCTGTAAATTCTGTACCGATAAAGTATGTTTTTTCAACTAAGAGCTGACCGATGAATGGAGAGAGGAGATAGAGAAGTCCGATGAGTATATGTTCTTTGTGTTTCATTAAAGCGCACCTTCTTTCCTTATAGGTTGAACGACTTGCAAGTGTTCAATTTAATGGTATGTTATCTAGGTAAGCTTACTCAAATGTTAGTTCCCGCTTCCTCCTTTCCAAAGTAAGCCTTTTCACACGTATATTTTACAATTTTAAAAATAGGAAATCAAATCATTTTATAAGTAATTTTACCTATATTTCCCCCAATCTTACAAAAATGTAAGATTAAAGTCTTTTTTGTAAGGTTAGGTTATGGCAAGCAGTCTTTTTTTGATGTAAACTAGACTCATAAAGAACAAAGGAGTAACATCATGAAACAAATCTTACAGAAGAAAACAAGAAAACCAAGCCACAAAGATATCGAGCGCGTTCAGCTGGGATGCGCTATGATGCAAGCAACATTTCATTTGATGGGATATTAAGAAAGGAGATTCTCATGACACTTTTAGATGTAAAACACGTTCAAAAAATTTATAAAACTCGTTTTCAGGGCAACCAAGTAGAGGCCCTCAAGGATATTCACTTTACCGTGGAAAAAGGTGACTACGTTGCCATCATGGGTGAGTCTGGTTCTGGTAAATCAACTCTTCTCAATATCCTAGCTATGCTGGATAAACCAAGTCGTGGACAGGTTTACTTAAATGGAACTGATACCGCAACCATTAAAAATTCACAGGCTTCTAGCTTCCGTCGTGAAAAATTAGGCTTTGTCTTCCAAGACTTTAACTTGCTAGATACTTTGTCTGTTAAGGACAATATCTTGCTTCCGCTTGTCTTGTCAAGAAGACCCATTACGGAGATGATGAAGAAATTGGTGGTGACAGCTGAGAATCTAGGCATCAACCAATTGCAAGAGAAGTACCCTTACGAGATTTCAGGAGGGCAGAAACAGCGTGTAGCAGTAGCCCGTGCCATCATCACAGAACCTGAAATTCTCCTTGCGGATGAGCCAACAGGTGCCCTTGATTCCAAGTCCTCTGCAGCTCTTCTTGATGTTTTTGATGAAATCAATGAGCGCGGCCAAACCATTCTCATGGTAACCCACTCCACAGCAGCAGCAAGCAGAGCCAAGCGCGTACTCTTTATCAAAGACGGCATTCTTTACAATCAAATCTACCGTGGAGAAAAGACAGAGCGTCAGATGTTCCAAGAAATCTCTGATACCTTGACTGTCATGGCAAGCGAGGTGAATTAGTATGTTTCGATTAACCAATAAGTTAGCGGTATCGAACTTGATTAAAAACCGCAAACTCTACTATCCTTTTGCGCTGGCTGTTCTCTTGGCAGTCACTGTCACCTATCTCTTTTACTCTCTAACCTTCAATCCCAAGATTGCTGAAATCCGTGGAGGAACAACCATTCAGGCTACACTTGGATTTGGTATGTTTGTCGTCACCCTTGCGTCAGCCATTATCGTCCTTTATGCCAATAGTTTTGTCATGAAGAACCGTTCCAAGGAACTAGGAATTTATGGCATGTTGGGCTTGGAGAAGCGTCACCTGATCAGTATGACCTTTAAGGAGTTAGTGGTATTTGGGATTCTAACTGTTGGAGCGGGTATCGGTATTGGAGCCTTGTTTGACAAGTTAATTTTCGCTTTCTTGCTCAAACTGATGAAATTGAAGGTTGAGCTGGTCGCTACCTTCCAAATGAATGTTGTCATTGCAGTACTTGTTGTCTTTGGATTGATTTTCCTAGGGCTCATGTTCCTGAATGCCCTTCGAATCGCCCGTATGAATGCCCTCCAGCTCTCGCGTGAGAAAGCAAGCGGAGAGAAAAGAGGTCGTTTCCTACCTCTCCAAACTATTCTTGGTTCGATTAGTTTAGGGATTGGCTATTATCTTGCCCTTACGGTAACCGATCCTCTTACAGCCCTAACAACTTTCTTCCTAGCTGTTTTGCTGGTTATTTTTGGTACTTATCTATTGTTTAATGCAGGGATTACAGTCTTCCTACAAATCTTAAAGAAAAATAAGAAATACTATTACCAACCTAATAACCTCATCTCTGTTTCCAACTTGATTTTCCGTATGAAGAAAAATGCGGTTGGACTAGCAACCATCGCTATCTTGTCAACAATGGTTTTGGTAACCATGTCAGCAGCGACAAGCATTTTCAATTCCGCAGAATCCTTTAAAAAAGTTCTAAATCCTCATGATTTTGGGGTTTCAGGACAAAATGTTGAAAAAGAAGATTTAGACAAACTCTTGAGCCAGTTTGCAAGTGACAAAGGTTATAAGATTAAAGAGAAAGAAGTGATTCGTTATACTTACTTTGGTGTTGCAAACCAAGAAGGAAATAAGTTAACACTTTTTGAAAAAGGACAAAATCGTGTCCAACCCACAACAGTTTTCATGGTATTTGACCAAAAAGATTATGAAAATATGACTGGTCAAAAACTGTCTCTATCAGGAAATGAGGTCGGACTCTTTGCAAAGAATGAGGGAGTTAAAGAACAGAAAACTCTAACTCTGAATGATCATCAATTTTCTGTAAAAGAAGAATTTAATAAAGATTTTATTGTCAACCATGTCCCAAATCAGTTTAATATTTTGACTGCTGATTACAATTATCTTGTTGTACCTAATTTACAAGCCTTTTTGGACCAATTCCCAGATTCGGCTATCTATAATCAGTTTTACGGCGGTATGAATGTAAGTATCAGTGAAGAAGAGCAACTCAAAGTCGCTGAAGAATATGAAAAATACCTCGATCAATTTAATGCTCAATTAAACACGGAAGGTAGCTATGTTTATGGTAGCACTCTAGCAGATGCTAGTGCTCAGATGAGTGCCTTCTTTGGCGGTGTCTTCTTTATTGGTATTTTCCTATCCATTATCTTTATGGTCGGAACTGTTCTGGTCATCTACTACAAACAAATTTCTGAAGGCTACGAAGACCGTGAACGCTTTATTATCTTGCAGAAAGTTGGTTTAGATCAAAAGCAAATCAAGCAAACCATCAACAAACAGGTTTTAACTGTTTTCTTCCTTCCTTTGCTTTTTGCCTTCATACATCTAGCCTTTGCCTACCATATGCTTAGTCTGATTTTAAAAGTGATTGGTGTAATAGATACGACTATGATGTTGATTGTGACCTTGTCTATCTGCGCTATCTTCCTCATCGCCTATGTGTTGATTTTCATGATTACTTCAAGAAGCTATCGCAAGATTGTGCAAATGTAAAAAAAGATACCTCGACTTCAAAATCGAGGTATTTCTTGTATTTTATACTCAATGAAAATCAAAAAGCAAACTAGGAAGCTAGCCGCAGGTTGCTCAAAACACCGTTTTGAGGTTGCAGATAGAACTGACGAAGTCAGCTCAAAACACTGTTTTGAGGTTGCAGATAGAACTGACGAAGTCAGTAACATATATACGGCAAGGCGAAGCTGACGTGGTTTGAAGAGATTTTCGAAGAGTATTAAATACTGAAAAGTTGTCCGAGTAAGAAGGTAACGCCCATAGTTAAGAGACCAATAGCAAGGTTCCGAATCATAGCTGTTTTGGTTGGGGCTTTTCCAAGTTTGGCACTAGTATAACCAGTGAGAAGAAGGGCCACACCGACGATAAGGACAGTAACAGGGATGCGGTATTCACTTGGGAAAATGGTCACTGAGAGCATTGGAGGCAAACTTCCAAGGAAAAAAGAAATAAAGCTAGAGATGGCAGCATGCCAAGGATTGGTAAACTCTTCATACTCAATACCGTATTTTTCCTCTACCAAAGCCTTGAGTGGATTATTTAAAAAGGCTTTGTTAGTCAAAAGTTGAGCAGAGGTTTCGCATTCTCCATTTTGGATATAGGCAGCATAGAGGGACTTTTTGGCTAGTTCCATATCTTGGTCTAGCAAGAGCTGCTCACGCGCAACGGCTGCTTCCTCAGTATCTTTTTGAGTTGAAACGGATACATATGCTCCACCAGCCATTGAAAAGGCACCAGCTAAGATAGCTGCAAATCCTGATAAAAAGATAATCCAGATATTGGTCGTGGCACTAGCAACTCCGATAACCACACCAGCAATGGAAATAATCCCATCATTGGCACCAAGAACACCCGCACGCAGGATATTTAAACGACCTGCAAAATTTGAATCGATTTCGTGATTTGTTTCTGACATACTATTCTCCTTTTTATCCAGTATAAAGGAAAGAGGTAATGAAATCAATCTTTTAAAAGTATCTGAAAAAAGTTGCACGATTTTAATGATATAAAAATATCGACATCTTCTCTGATAGATCAAACACCGAAGGTAAAGAGTATAGAATAGCATAAAAATTTTAAATTAAATAGGATAAACATTTTGTTCACTTTATAATCGTTTACAAGAGAATAATGAGTATTAAATGAAAGTTCTATAATGAAGTTAGCCACCCAGCCCTCCTAAAAATTAGATGTTTTAACTAGCTTATAGCTAGCCCTCGATTTCATTTGATAAGAGGCTTGATGCTGTTAGGCTGACAAGCCAAGGCTAAGATTAGCCTTGGTTTAGCTGA
>NZ_VMMW01000084.1:27834-31658 GCF_013277425.1 Streptococcus sp. 79 | reverse complement strand
ACAGAAACCGTAGAGAAAAAATCTGGTAATAATAGTACTGATACTAGCAACAGTGGCAACACCAACAATGGAGCTACTACCAACCCTGCTGGCAGCAATAGCAACAGTGTGACACCAGATAACAGAGGCAATACTCCAGCCCCTGGTGTGACAACTGACAATAGTAGCAATACGACCCTTACTACTCCATCGTCTACTGTTGGACAGGCACAAGCAAGCACTTCTACTCAAGAAACGCCAGTTTCTACAAGCACTCCAAACAATTCAGGAACTACAGTGACTCCTAACGAGACTCGTCCTGTTGACAAGTCTGAGCTTGCTCGATTGGTTGAAGGATTGGAAAGTCGTTTGAAAGATTTGGATGATATAGATAGTACAACGCTTGAGTCAGCTAAAGCTCTTCTTACAGAGATTAAACAAGCTCTTAATGACGAAAGTTTGACAGAGTCCGATTTGCGTGATATTGTTAGAAGAGTGAGAGAGGTAATAGACTCCTTAAAAGGTGTGAAAGAAGACCAGCAAAATCAAGAAAAAGATCAGATGAAAGACGATAGTCAGACAACTACTGAATTTTCATATGTAGTAATGATTGGCAGTCTACTTGCCCTTCTTGGGCTCCTTCTCTTCCTCATCGCGCGTCGTAAGAAAGAGTCAGAACTCAAGAAATTGGTCAAGGAACTAAGCAAGCTTGAAGCAGAATTGGATTCTACAAATGTGGATACGAAAGTTCTCGACCAAGCACGAGAAGCTCTCGCTCAAGCAGTTGCTTTCCTAGCCAATGAGAAAGAGTCTGACCACACAGAAGACGAGTTGATTGAGAAACTCAAAGCGATTCTTGCTCAGCTAAGATAAGCGACATGTTGAAATATCGCAGGCGACCATAGAAGTTACTACATTGCTGGATAATGACGATAGGAAAAGTTAGTCGCAAACCTGTAGTGGGAATATACCAGCTTCTAGTGGGGAAGTGGTTCTGGGAACAGGACACCGTCTTTTAAATGGGAATGCTTCCTCCTCTAGTACAAGTAGAAGTCTTTGATGGTAGAGTAAGATAAAGAAGAAACACGAAACAAGTAAGATAGTTCATGAAATGGAACTGAAAATTGCTGGTGTGGACTCTTGAAGGAAGTAATGGATAGAAAGAAGTTGAAAAGCGTCTTTCTATCCATCTTTCTTTAGGAGTTGATGTAAGCGCTCTCTATCACTTGGTTTTGTCAGATGATTGTGCTCTCCATAACCAACCATACGTATATCATATATAGTAGATTGAAATAAGATATGAACAAAGAGATTGAGAAAGTCAAATTAATTTCTAGAAATATTTTAGAATCCGTAGCCTACTATTCTAGGCTCAATATACTACACTTAAAAAATATTTCTATTGATTAATAGGGATTATTGTGGTATAATCTAGGTAGATTAGAAGTCATCAAAGGTGCAGCAATGTATAACTAGGTGACCTTTTTTCATATAGTGGAGACTGTTAGAATGAATGTTGCCATATTTGAATTAACAAATTTCAAGGAATATATTCCTTGAAATATTGATATAGTTGATAAAATACGATTAGTTTATAATCCTGTGTTAGCACCTACTACGTTAAAAATGGCGATTGAACCTGCACTGACAGAAGAAGAATTGTATCAACATATGAAAGATAAATCTCATTGGGATTTTTCATATAATGTTGACGATGAATTTTATAAAAAGGATTGCGTAGATTTATGGTAAATTGGTTAATCGTCAGTATATTTTAGCTAAGTAAGCCTATTTATTTGATAGTTACCTTAGAAATTTCCTTCAAGAAATATTGGAGAGAATTGAAGTCTTTTTGAAAAAGAGTACCGCTGATACTCTGACGCTTGGATACCAAAAAACTATTTATATTTTTGAAGACGATGATTTATATTTTTCTGAACAATCTAAATACTGCAAGGATAACCCTAAACGTCAGGATACTGTCTTGAAAACAAAGTATCATTTATCGCGGTTTATTTTTGAAAAACAAGATGATTCCATAGTAAAGAATCAGATTAGACAATATGGTGTTGTGTTGCCTTGGACTGTTTTTCGTTTAATGACATTTGGAAATATATCATCATTTCTTGTCGCCTTACAACCAGGTTATCGAAATAAGGTTGCTGCTTATATTAGTTTGCTCTTGTATAAGGATGATAAAATTCCAGCTAAAATCTTATTGTCCTGGTGTAATGCACTTCGATATCTTAGAAATATATGCTCATATAATGGCAGATTATATGAACGCTTACACCATACCTTACCTGCTCTTCATCATTCTGATAAGGAGTTATTGGAGACAAACTCAGAGAATGATGATAAGACATTATTTATTTATTTTATAGCAATGAGACATCTTATTTTGTCCATGTCCCTAGAAACCCAGAATTTTTGGAATAAAAAATACAAAATTTACTAGAAGAAGGAAGTAGAGAACAAATTGATTTGAGACACTACGGTCTTCCAGAGGACTGGGTGAACTTATTGACAATTAAGAATAGGATAATCTCTTAGATAGATAATTATTGGAAAGAATAAGATAGTATGGAGGTCTAGTATAAAACAAAATAAAGGGCACAAAACTTTTTTATTCTGTGTTGTGCCTTGAGTGAAACAAAAGGAATAAATTATAACAATGAAAAAAGTTGCCATTATTGGAGCAGGAATTGTGGGGGCAACAGCTGCCTACCACCTCTCGAAAGAAAGTGACCTAGAGGTAACCGTCTTTGACCATGGACAAGGTCAGGCTACCAAGGCTGCAGCAGGAATTATCAGTCCTTGGTTTTCCAAACGCCGCAATAAAGCTTGGTACAAAATGGCGCGCTTGGGGGCTGATTTTTATGTGGATTTATTAGCTGATTTAGAGAAATCAGGGCAAGAAATCGACTTTTACCATCGTTCGGGAGTCTTTCTCCTGAAAAAGGATGAATCCAAGTTGGAAGAACTCTATGAATTAGCCCTCCAGCGCAGAGAAGAATCTCCCTTGATAGGGCAATTAGCCATTCTGGACCCAGCATCAGCTAATGAATTATTCCCTGGTTTGCAGGGATTTGACCGTCTGCTCTATGCTTCTGGTGGAGCGAGAGTAGATGGCCAACTTTTAGTGACTCATTTGCTGGAATCAAGTCATGTCAAGCTGGTCAAAGAAAAAGTGACTCTGACACCGTTAGCATCAGGCTACCAGATTGGTGAAGAGGAGTTTGAGCAGGTTATTTTGGCGACGGGAGCTTGGTTGGGGGATATGTTAGAACCCTTGGGTTATGCTGTGGATGTCCGTCCTCAGAAAGGACAGCTCCGAGATTATCAGCTGGCCCAAGACATGGAATTTTACCCTGTTGTCATGCCAGAAGGGGAATGGGATTTGATTCCTTTTGCAGGTGGCAAATTGTCCCTAGGTGCTACCCATGAAAATGATATGGGATTTGATTTGACGGTAGATGAAATCTTGCTCCAGCAAATGGAGGAGGCAGCCTTACCTCACTATCCAGTTTTAGCTAGAGCGACTTCAAGGGCTGAGCGTGTGGGAATCCGTGCCTATACTAGTGATTTCTCTCCTTTCTTTGGGCAAGTGCCAGAATTGGCAGGTGTCTACGCTGCTAGTGGACTAGGTTCATCAGGCCTCACAACTGGTCCTATTATTGGTTACCACCTAGCTCAATTGGTCAAAGGCAAGGAGTTGACTTTGAACCCTGAAAACTACCCAATTGAAAACTATGTCAAACCGGTAAAAAGCGAATAATACTCAATGAAAATCAAAAAACAAACTAGGAAACTAGCAGCGGGCTGCTCAAAGCACTGCTTTGAGG
>NZ_VMMW01000084.1:0-27795 GCF_013277425.1 Streptococcus sp. 79 | reverse complement strand
TGTTTTGAGGTTGTGGATGGAACTGACGAAGTCAGCTTAAAACACTGTTTTGAGGTTGTGGATGGAACTGACGAAGTCAGTAACCATACCCATGGCAAGGCGAAGCTGACGTTGTTTGAAGAGATTTTCGAAGAGTATAAGCATTTTACTGAAATTTTATCTTACCCTCTAGGATGGCAAATGACATTCCCTATCAAAAATGGTAAAATAAGAAAAAATAATCCGAGAATCGAGGAATTAAGATGCAAGAAAAGATTTTGCTAACGGGTGGAGCAGGTTTTATCGGAACCCACACTGTTATTGAGTTAATCCAAGCAGGTCATCAGGTTGTTGTGGTGGATAACCTTGTCAACAGCAATCGCAAAAGTTTAGAAGTTGTTGAGAGAATTACAGGAGTTGAAGTACCTTTCTATGAGGCAGATATCCGTGATATAGATACTCTTCGTGACATTTTCAAACAAGAAGAACCAACAGGGGTCATTCACTTTGCTGGCTTGAAGGCTGTTGGAGAATCTACTCGTATTCCTCTTGCCTACTATGACAACAATATAGCAGGAACTCTTAGCCTTTTGAAAGCCATGGAAGAAGCCAACTGTAAAAACATTATTTTCAGTTCTTCTGCGACAGTTTACGGGGATCCGCACACAGTGCCCATCTTGGAAGATTTTCCACTTTCAGTGACCAATCCATATGGCCGCACTAAGCTTATGCTTGAGAAAATTTTGACGGATATCTACAAGGCAGATTCAGAATGGAATGTGGTCTTGCTTCGTTACTTTAACCCAATCGGAGCCCATGAGAGTGGAGATTTGGGAGAAAATCCAAATGGTATTCCAAACAATCTCTTGCCATATGTGACTCAAGTAGCTGTTGGGAAATTAGAGCAAGTGCAAGTGTTTGGAGACGATTACGATACCGAAGATGGAACTGGTGTTCGTGACTATATCCACGTTGTCGATTTGGCTAAAGGTCACGTCGCAGCTCTGAAAAAAATCCAAAAAGGTTCAGGCCTAAACGTTTATAACCTTGGAACAGGTAAAGGCTACTCAGTTCTTGAAATTATCCAAAATATGGAAAAAGCAGTGGGACGCCCAATTCCTTACCGCATCGTAGACCGTCGCCCAGGGGATATCGCAGCCTGCTATTCAGATCCTGCAAAAGCCAAAGCAGAACTGGGCTGGGAAGCAGAACTCGGCATCACCCAAATGTGTGAAGATACATGGCGTTGGCAAAGCAAGCATCCAAATGGATTCGAAGACTAAGATGGTGATATCAATCATTGTCCCCTGTTTAAACGAAGAGGAAGTACTTCCTCTTTTTTATCAGGCTCTGGAAGCTCTGATTCCTGACTTGGAAACAGAAATCGAGTATGTCTTTGTCGATGATGGATCAAGTGATGGAACCTTGGAACTCTTAAAGGCCTATCGGGAACAAAATCCGGTAGTACATTATATTTCTTTCTCACGAAATTTTGGTAAAGAAGCAGCACTGTATGCAGGTTTACAATATGCGACAGGAGATTTGGTGGTGGTGATGGATGCAGATCTCCAGGATCCTCCTAGTATGTTGCTAGAGATGAAAAATTTACTAGACCAAAATGCAGACTTGGACTGCGTAGGAACACGGAGAACTAGTCGGGAGGGAGAACCCTTCTTTCGCAGTTTCTGTGCTAATCTCTTTTACCGCCTCATGCAAAAAATTAGCCCAGTAGCCTTGCCCTCAGGTGTTCGTGATTTTCGTATGATGAGACGGTCTGTAGTCGATGCTATTTTAAGTTTGACCGAGTCCAATCGTTTTTCTAAGGGACTATTTGCCTGGGTCGGCTTTAAAACCCACTATCTGGACTATCCAAATGTCGAAAGGCAGGCTGGCAAGACCAGTTGGAGTTTTAGGCAACTCTTTTTCTACTCTATTGAAGGGATTGTTAACTTTTCAGATTTTCCCTTGATTATAGCCTTTGTAGCTGGTCTCCTATCTTGTTTTATTTCTCTGCTTATGACCTTTTTTGTCGTGGTTCGAACCCTCATTTTGGGCAATTCGACATCTGGTTGGACCTCTCTGATGGCTGTTATTCTCTTTCTTGGAGGCATTCAACTCTTGACTATTGGGATTCTCGGTAAATATATCAGTAAGATTTATTTGGAGACTAAAAAAAGACCACTTTATCTTATCAAAGAAAAAAGTTATCATAGATCATGAAAAAGTAGGAATTATCTGGCGCAGTCACTTTTTTGTAATTATAATTCTTTTGGTCTGGAACTTGAGTGATTTTTAAAAAAATTAGGGATTTGACATGATATAAATGAACTATGTGGAATAAATTTACTGCAAAGACGATAACTTAATAAATAAAACATTCAGGAGGGTTATTTTATGCTAAGTAAAGAGGATTATACTGAAGAAATCGGGCTAATAAAGAAACAAAATTATGTAGAGGTTGAACTGTATCCTTTAGTTGCTGATATAATTAAGCCAACTTTAAAAGATAGTTTATCAAAAAGATATGTCTTCGGAAGACAAAGAAGGGGTTTGGGACAAATTTATTATGGTCTAAGTAATTTTCCTGATATAGTTATTTTAGATAAGACTTATGAAAACAAATCTAGGAAAAGTATAAAAATTGAAGAATGGAAGGAACTTCGAGGATGCGTGGAAGTTAAGAATTTAAATTATAGTTTAATTACAGAGGAAAAAATCAAATCAACCATATCGAACAGTTTTGAACATATAACTGGAGAGATGGGACAACTTATTGGAGACCTTTTATGGTATAAAAAAGTAATTTATACAAATGGAATTGAATGGAGATTTCTAAGTTTAGATGACAAGGAAGAGATAGATAATACAATTGTTGAAGTAGTTAACAAAAGAATAGAAACAGAAGAAGCGGGAAATTCTTTTGATTGGTGGAAGAATATTAAAGATTTATCGTTCAATTATACGGATATATGCCTATCTAAAGATTGTAGACGAGAGTGGAATGAATTTGTAAAAAGGGTAAAGGAAATAGAATGGTAGAAGTCTATTCTCATTGAGGAATTTAGATTATAAGTTGCAGTAAGATTTATCTGGAGACTAAAAAAAGACCACTTTATCTCGTTAAAGAAAAAAGTGATCTTCCTGATTTTACAGAAAAAAATAAAGTGAAAAGACTATAATTTTACATGGAAATATGCTAAACTAGAAAGAGTGAAACGTTCTTGTCAATTTACTATGAGAGATTAGTGTTGATTTTTAATCAAGGCACGTGTCGGACAGTTTTTAACAGCCTCTAAGACATCCTGACTAGGAGAAATTTCTTTTTCCAGTTGGTCAGGATTATCGTAAAAACGCACGATTCCATTATCGTGGTAATCAAATAAGTCAGAATAAGTTTGGCAAAGCCCACAGGCGATGCATCGTTCAGGTATAAGTGTGATTTTCATGTTCATATTTATATTGTAATAAGAAAAGTAAAAAAAAACAAGGAGTAAGGTATGGCAAAAGAACCGTGGCAAGAAGATATTTATGATCAAGAAGAAGCAAGAGCAGAGCGTCGGCATCGAAACCACGGAGGGGCTGATAGGATGGCTAATCGTATTTTGACGATCCTAGCTAGTATTTTCTTTGTAATTGTGGTGGTGATGGTCATCGTTCTCATCTATCTATCATCGGGGGGGAGTAATCGCACAGCAGCCTTAAAAGACTTTCATGATTCTGATGCAAGTGTAGTACAAATCTCATCTTCAAGCAGTTCTCAGCCTGAGCAGAGTTCAGAGCCAGAATCTACTTCTAGTAGTTCAGAAGAAGCTGCTAATCCTGAAGGAACGATTAAAGTTCTCGCAGGAGAAGGGGAAGCAGCTATTGCCGCTCGTGCAGGAATCTCCATTGCTCAGTTAGAGGCCTTGAATCCTGGGCACATGGCTACAGGATCTTGGTTTGCTAATCCAGGTGATGTTATAAAAATAAAATAGGAGCCGATATGAAAACAATTCAAATTGCTATTGATGGTCCTGCTTCCAGCGGTAAGAGTACGGTCGCAAAGATTATTGCTAAGGATTTTGGATTCACCTACCTTGATACAGGAGCTATGTATCGTGCAGCGACCTATATGGCTCTTAAGAACCAATTAGGAGTTGAAGAAGTCGAAGCCCTTCTAACCTTGTTGGACCAGCATCCAATCAGCTTTGGACGTTCAGAAACTGGAGACCAGCTTGTTTTTGTAGGAGATGTGGATATTACCCATCCTATCCGTGAAAATGAAGTGACCAATCATGTTTCTGCTATTGCAGCAATTCCTCAAGTGCGTGAGAAACTAGTTTCTCTCCAACAAGAAATTGCCCAGCAAGGTGGGATTGTCATGGATGGTCGCGATATTGGAACTGTTGTATTGCCACAAGCAGAATTGAAAATTTTCCTAGTAGCTTCTGTTGATGAGAGAGCAGGGCGCCGTTACAAGGAAAATATTGCCAAGGGAATTGAAACAGACCTTGAAACCCTAAAAAAGGAAATTGCTGCGCGTGACTATAAGGATAGTCATCGGGAGACTTCTCCTCTTAAACAAGCAGAGGACGCTGTCTATCTTGATACAACTGGCTTGAACATTCAAGAAGTAGTTGAAAAAATCAAATCAGAAGCTGAAAAAAGAATGTAAATGTAGAAAAGCCGATAGATGGATATCGGTTTTTTTCTAAATTTGTCAAAATGCTGATTTTAGGGTATAATAGTTGCTGTTCGAGAAATTTTGATTTTCAAAGAATAGTGAATGATGATAAGGAGAAACTATGAACAATTTACCAAATTGTCCAAAATGTAACTCAGAGTATGTCTACGAAGACGGTGCCCTACTGGTTTGCCCAGAGTGTGCTCATGAGTGGAATCCTGCTGAAGTTGCAGAAGCAGAAGAAGGTCTTGTCGCTATCGATGCCAACGGAAATAAATTGGCTGATGGTGATACAGTAACTCTCATCAAGGACTTGAAAGTAAAAGGTGCGCCAAAAGATTTGAAACAAGGGACGCGCGTGAAAAATATCCGCATCGTAGAAGGCGACCACAATATCGACTGTAAGATTGATGGTTTTGGTGCCATGAAACTTAAATCAGAGTTTGTGAGGAAGATTTAAGCATGTCAAAACACTATAAACTTGTATTTTATAGCCGTATCTTCTTGTTTCTAGCGGCTTTTACGGGAGTTTATCTTGAAATTACTAAGCATGGTGGTTTTGGGATGCTTCTCTATTACACGGTTCTGTCCAACCTCTTGGTAACTATTTTTACCCTTTATCTTCTAAAGGTTATGAGCCGTGTAGGTGAAAATTGGCAAAGGCCAAGTCTCTTGCGCTTAAAAGGTGGGGTCACCATGAGTATCATGATTACCTGTGTGATTTACCATTTCCTCTTGGCGCCCATTGCGACTAATTTCTATACCCTAGAAAATTTCCTTTGCCACTATATCGTTCCCATCTGGTTTTTAGCGGATACCCTCTTTTTTGACAAACAGGGTCAATATAAGATTTGGGATCCAGCAGTGTGGACCATTTTACCCTTGCTGTATATGATGTTTGCTCTTTTTAATGGCTTGGTTCTAAAACTCAATATTCCAAATGCCAAGGATAATCCTTTCCCTTACTTCTTTTTAAATGTGAACAAGGGTTGGGATGTCGTATTCAAGTGGTGTCTGATTATCTTTGTTGCCTATATGGTAGCAGGATTTATCTTCTACTTTATTAAGCAAATCAAGAGAAAGTCATTCTAATACTCTTCGAAAATCTCTTCAAACCACGTCAGTTTCCATCTGCAACCTCAACACACTGTTTTGAGCAGCCTGCGGCTAGCTTCCTAGTTTGCTCTTTGATTTTCATTGAGTATAAGACACAAGGGATTCATTTTCGAGTTTGAGAAGGAGTCTGTGTACCAATGAGGCTTCTTCTTTTCTTGCTTTTTTGATAACTATCAAAAAAGTAGAAGATTAAGAGAAATATAGAAAGAGATTTCATGAAACAATTTTTAGAACGGGCCAGCATTTTGGCTCTCTCCCTCGTTTTGATTACCTCCTTTTCCATTTCGAGTGCCCTACCAGCCATGTTTGACTATTATCAGGGTTATTCTAAGGAACAAATTGAGCTCTTGGTGAGCTTGCCTTCCTTTGGAATCATGATGATGTTACTGCTAAATGGTTTCTTAGAAAAAATATTTCCTGAGCGCTTACAGATTAGTTTGGGCTTGCTGATTTTATCATTGAGCGGTACAGCTCCCTTCTGGTACCAAGCCTATTCCTTTGTCTTTGGAACACGGCTTCTTTTTGGTTTAGGTGTTGGGATGATCAATGCCAAGGCCATTTCTATTATCAGTGAACGCTATCAAGGAAAAAGGCGAATTCAGATGTTAGGGCTACGCGCTTCTGCAGAGGTCGTTGGAGCTTCTCTCATTACCTTGGCCGTCGGTCAGTTGTTGGCCTTTGGTTGGACAGCTATCTTTCTAGCCTATAGTGCTGGATTTTTGGTGCTGCCCCTTTATCTGCTCTTTGTCCCTTATGGAAAATCAAAGAAAGAAGTCAAGAAAAGAGCGAAGGAAGCAAGTCGTTTAACTCGAGAAATGAAAGGCTTGATTTTTACCCTAGCTATCGAAGCGGCAGCTGTAGTTTGTACCAATACAGCTATTACCATCCGTATTCCAAGTTTGATGGTGGAAAGAGGATTGGGGGATGCCCAGTTATCTAGTTTTGTTCTTAGTCTCATGCAGTTAATCGGGATTGTGGCTGGAGTGAGTTTTTCTTTCTTGATTTCTATCTTTAAAGAGAAACTGCTCCTCTGGTCTGGTATTACATTTGGCTTGGGGCAAATCGTGATTGCCTTGTCTCCATCCTTGTGGGTGGTAGTAGCAGGAAGTGTTCTGGCTGGATTTGCCTATAGTGTAGTCTTGACGACGGTCTTTCAACTTGTCTCTGAACGAATTCCAGCTAAACTCCTCAATCAAGCAACTTCATTTGCTGTATTAGGCTGTAGTTTCGGAGCCTTTACGACCCCATTCGTTCTAGGTGCAATTGGCTTACTAACTCACAATGGGATGTTGGTCTTTAGTATCTTAGGAGGTTGGTTGATTGTAATCTCTATCTTTGTCATGTACCTACTTCAGAAGAGAGCTTAGGATTGATTCCTAAGTTTTTCTTTTGATACTCAATGAAAATCAAAGAGCATAGTTGATTGAGTTTGGAATAGTACGCTGTAGCTGCTAAAATATTTCTAGAAATTAATTTGACTTTCCTAATAGAATTATTCATATCTTATTTCAATCTACTATAGAAAGCTAGCCGCAGGTTGCTCAAAATAGTGTGTTGAGGTTGCAGATGGAAACTGACGTAGTTTGAAGAGATTTTCGAAGAGTATGAGATTTTTATACCCATACAATATTTGTTTTAGGTCCTTGTTTACAGACTAATTTCTTGATAAAATAGAGGTTATGACGAGATATAAAGCAACTATTTCCTATGATGGTTATGCCTTTGCTGGCTTTCAGCGCCAGCCTCATGCGCGTAGCGTTCAGGAAGAAATTGAAAAAACCTTGACCAGGTTAAATAAAGGGCAAGCTATTACTGTTCACGGTGCTGGTAGGACAGATAGTGGGGTTCATGCTCTGGGACAGGTGCTTCATTTTGACTTGCCCTATCAAATGGATGAGGAAAAACTTCGCTTTGCCTTGGACACCCAGTCCCCTGAAGATATTGATGTGATTTCGATTGATCTGGTAGCGGATGATTTTCATTGCCGTTATGCTAAGCATAGCAAGACCTATGAGTTTATCGTGGATAGAGGACGTCCCAAAAATCCCATGCGCCGTCACTATGCCACCCACTTCCCTTACCCACTTGATGTGGAGAGGATGCAGGAGGCCGTCAAAAAGCTAGAAGGAACCCATGATTTCACTGGCTTTACAGCCTCTGGGACTAGTGTAGAGGATAAGGTTCGCACTATTACAGAAGCCAGTCTTAGGGTTGATGAGACAGGCCAGTTTTTGACTTTTACCTTTTCAGGAAATGGTTTCTTGTATAAACAGATTCGCAATATGGTGGGGACACTGCTCAAAATCGGCAACAAGCGTATGCCAGTAGAGCAGATTGACCTCATCTTGGAGAAAAAGGACAGGCAGCTTGCAGGTCCCACTGCAGCACCAAATGGTTTATATTTAAAGGAGATTCGTTATGAAGAATAATCGTATTTTAGCACTTTCTGGAAATGATATTTTTAGTGGTGGTGGCCTGTCAGCTGATTTGGCTACCTATACTTTGAACGGCTTGCATGGCTTTGTAGCAGTGACTTGTTTGACAGCCTTGACAGAAAAAGGATTTGAAGTCTTTCCAACTGACGATACCATTTTTCAACATGAATTGGATAGCTTGCGTGATGTGGCGTTTGGGGGAATTAAGATTGGTCTTCTCCCTACTGTCAGTGTGGCTGAGAAGGCATTGGACTTTATCAAGAAACGCCCAGGAGTGCCTGTGGTATTGGACCCTGTCTTGGTCTGCAAGGAAACGCACGACGTAGCAGTTAGTGAACTTTGCCAAGAGTTGATTCGCTTTTTCCCTTATGTCAGTGTGATTACGCCTAACCTCCCAGAAGCAGAATTATTAGCTGGTCAAGAAATCAAAACCTTGGAAGACATGAAAACTGCAGCGCAGAAATTGCATGATTTAGGAGCGCCAGCAGTCATTATTAAGGGAGGCAATCGCCTTAGTCAGGACAAGGCTGTGGATGTCTTTTATGATGGACAAAACTTTACAGTTCTAGAAAATCCTGTCATTCAAGGGCAAAATGCTGGTGCAGGTTGTACCTTTGCTTCCAGCATTGCCAGTCATCTAGTCAAAGGTGATGAACTTTTACCAGCAGTAGAAAGCTCAAAGGCTTTCGTTTACCGTGCCATTGCACAAGCAGATCAGTATGGAGTAAGACAATATGAAGCAAACCAAAACAACTAAAATCGCCCTTGTATCCCTCTTAACCGCCCTTTCTGTGGTTCTAGGCTATTTCTTAAAAATTCCAACACCGACAGGTATTCTAACTCTTTTAGATGCGGGTGTTTTCTTTGCGGCCTTTTACTTTGGTAGTCGTGAAGGAGCTGTAGTCGGAGGACTAGCAGGTTTCTTGATTGACCTCTTATCAGGCTATCCTCAGTGGATGTTCTTTAGCTTGGTCAACCATGGCTTGCAGGGATTTTTCGCAGGATTTAAAGGAAAAACTCAGTGGTTAGGCCTTATCTTAGCAACGATTGCCATGGTAGGGGGTTACGCCTTGGGTTCTACATTGATGAATGGCTGGGCAGCAGCCCTACCAGAAATTTTACCAAATTTCATGCAAAATATGGTAGGGATGATTGTAGGATTTATCCTTAGTCAAAGTATCAAGAAGATTAAGTAAAGAGGCTGAGTCAAAAGTCTTTCAAATAAGAAAAACGCATAGTATCAGGTTTGAAAAGCTTGATACTATGCGTTTTATTGTGGGAAGATTTTCCTCATTTTCTAGTGAAATTGAACTTTTTCTAACATCTTTTTATAGATTACTTCTTAATCAATTATCATTTCCATTGTTGTTTCTTGGGGTTTCATCCCTTGTCTTTGATAAAAGCGGAGAGCACCCTCGTTATCATTCCAGACACTTAGGGTTAGATTATTGCAGCCAATTTCTTTAGCATAATTGAGAGCGAATTGATAGAGTTGATCACCAATTTTTTGACCACGAGCATTTTGATCTACACATAAATCTTTGATAAAAAGGGTTTTGATTTCTTGGAGAACAGGATTATCTGTTTTATCTTTTATGGTACAAAATAGGTGTCCGAGAACTTGTCCCTTCTCATCTTCAAAAACAAAAATAGGGGTATGTTCTTGAGAGAGAATATTTTGCAACTCAGAGGAACTATATTTAGTCCCAGTTTGCTTAAAAATATCTGGTCGAGCTTGGTGGTGAAGCGTAAGGATTTGTTGTAATAAATCGAGTAATTTAGGAATATCTTCTTGTTTAGCTTTTCGAATAGTCATGAAGGTTCTTTTTATTGGCTTAGTCTATAAGAAAAGCTTTAGGAGCAATCATTTTTCTTTATGAAGAGTTCTTAAAATAATTAACTGTGTTGACATAATCCAAAGAATGAGAATACTCATGTCCAATAGAGAAACATTTCCGTAGTCGTAAAGGCTGGCTCGCAGAAGATTTGAGGAAGGGACGAAAGGGAGGGCACGGTAAAGATGGTTTACCCACTCAGGTAGTCGATCTGCAGGATACATGAGTGGTGAGAACATGAGTCCAATCATAAGAATTAGCTGCGACATAAGGGTTACTGTATTTGGAGAAAAGGTGTAGGCTATAGCAAATCCCAGACTAATCATAGTAAGACAAATCAGAAGCACAATAAAAACACCAAGAAAAGATGGATGGAGACGAACAGAAAAACGGACATACCCAAGTAGAATAGAAATAAAAACTCCCGGCAAAATGGCAATTAACCACATCCACAAGTCAGCGAGAGAAATGAATATCCTAGGGATGGGTAAGGCACGAATATAATCAAAATGCCCTTCCAACTTATCATTTGCTATAACAGGGGAGGAAATTGTACAACCCATGGAGATAATTCCAATTAAAACAGAACCAGACGAAAGATAGTAGGCAGTAGTCGAATCGATATCGCCAATAACTAGAGGGTAGCCAAAAAGAAGAGAAATGGATAAGAGGAGCTGTGCTAGTGTAAAAAGGATGAAAAGCTCTTTTTGGCGCAAGTAGTTCCAATGAAGTAAGTAAAAAAATTGAGTCATATTAGTTGGTTAGCTCCTCTCTATAAAGGTCAGAAATAGTCAATGTTTTTTGATGAAGAGAGAGATTGGAAATTGTTTTTTGACCAAGTTCTTCTGTCAGTTGTGCTATCAATGGAGCTAGACTTCTTTCCTCAATCTCTAATTGACAACTAACACCATTGATAATTGTATAATCTTCTATTTTGTCTAATATACTTTTAGTCTTAAAATCAAAGCTTATCTGATACAGTTTGTCATGGATGATTTGCTTAACCTTTCCTGATTTGAGCAATCTACCATTATTAAAGAGGGCGTAATTATCTGCATATTTTTCAACCTCCAGAAGATTATGAGTAACGATAATAATGGTATGCCCCTTGCTAGCTAACTTTTGCAATAATTGCCATTGCTTTTCACGACGAATGGGGTCAACATCATTTGTTGGTTCGTCAAGAAGAATGATGTCTGAGCTACCGATTAGTGTCATAGCGAAGGAAGTTAGTCTTTTGAGACCGCCCGAAAGATCCTTACCTTTTTTGTAACGATAGTCTTCAATTTCTAAATCAGTGAGAAGCTGGCTGATTGTTTTTTCTAGTTCTTGGGAACTCAATCCTCGCATTTTTCCAAGTATTTCTAAATTTTGTTCTACGGTTAATTTGTCGAGTGGGGCATATTGTTGAGACATATAACTAATTAAGGTGCGTGCTTGTTTACGATTGTATATAAAAGAAATATCACCATACAAAATATCTCCTTGGTCAGGTTTAGTAAAACCAATCATTTGATTCAATAGAGTAGATTTTCCAGCTCCATTGTGTCCCAAAAAAGCCGTGATTTTTGCTGGTGATATTTCTAAGGAAATATGATTATTGGCTAAGTGCTGACCATCAAAAGATTTAGTCAAATTATCAATTACGAGTTTTGCAGTTGTCATAACTTTAATTCTCCGTACTTAGAAAAAATTTCCCAATCGTCTTCTTTACCTGTGCCGCATGTTGGACATTCATCAAGATAGCGTCCCCAAGAATCGTGTGTGAATGAGGCTCCGTTTTCATAATTGATTTCGTATTGATGGTTAAGGCTAATTGGTTCCGTATATTGAGTTAATAATCGGATAGTTTCATCAACAATGGCAGAAGTCAGTTGAAATATTGCTGGACCATAGGCTATTGTAGGGATTGTTTTTGTAATCGTACGAACACCGTGGAATTGTTCAAGGAATAGAGTGTCAATTTTTGTATAATAAATATTTAAACAATCAAAACAGCCTGTTTGGTAAGGGATAACTGAATAGACACGACCACGACTAACTTGACTGGCGCCAAATATACAGGGAATATTTTTTGTAACGATTGCTTTATTTACGATACGTTGAATATCATATTGAGGTTCATCAATCACACATATCGTAATATCAACATCATCAAGTAAAGGAATCAAGTCACTTACAGAGGTGATACGTATATTATGGGTTTCTACTTCAATATCGGAATTCATTTTTGTAACTTCTCTATGGGCAATTTGAACTTTAGATAAGCCAATATCATCTTCCTTGTATAGAAATTGTCTTCCTAGATTACTTTGCTCAACAATGTCAAAATCCACTATTTTTATCTTTTTAGGTCCCAAGCCTGCTAGTAATGTCAGTATGTTAGAACCCCCACCACCAAGACCTAGTAAAAGGATAGTAGACTGATGAATTTTTTTCTGTGTTGCAATACTATCTTGGAAGCTATTTAAATAGCGACTGAAATAATATATATTTGAATGATAACGTTCTTTAATATCCTGAATTTCGCCCGCTTCTTCGAGAACCCCCTCATTATCTAAGAGTTCAAGAGCGCCTGTGATGTCTTCTTCAGTTAAATCATCATATTTTGTTAGCATGATATTGAGAATATCTTGAAAAGGACGTCCGTCCAAAATATTGACTAAATTCCACATTTTATTATTATCATCCTTAATTTCTGTGGTTATACCAATTTGTAGCCCAATCCTAAATAAATTTTTATGAAGTTTATAAACAGGATATATTTCTTTTATTCTTGGATGATAGAATTTCATTTTAACCTCACTATTTTATTAAAAAAGGAAGACGAGGTGATTATAAATCATATATCCTCGTCTTGCAACTCCTAGTTCCTATTACAAATGGAAATAAGTAGAAAGAAAATGGTGAACCTATCTACTCAATTCCAACAGTAGGAATAAATAGAAAAGAACTCCTCTAAAAACTCAATTTTAAAATGCTAATTTTTCAACCTTTTCTGGTTACTAAACATAGAAAACCGGTAGTTTTTAGAGGTGCCCAAAATTTAGAAAACACCCCAGCTAATATCAGTTTTAGCAATAACTTTACGCACTTGAATATTTTTCATTTTTGTAACTCCTTTCATATTTGATAAGAATATTGTATAATAAATTAACGATTTTTTTATCAGCATGTCATAATTGACGTATTTGACGTTATAATTGGCAAAATCATGCTTGTAGTGAGGAATTTGATGTTAAAAATTGCGATTTGTGATGATTCTAATAGGGATGGTAGTCAGCTAGAAAACTTACTCTTATCTTATAAGGACATCAAAATAGAAACGAGTGTTTATACGAATCCCCAAAAACTATTAGAACAATTGACAGAGAAGTACAGTTGTGTTTTTTTGGATATCGAGATGCCACAGATAACAGGAATTGATATGGCACAAAAAATCCGTAAGGTAAACCCTTTTATCCCGATTATCTTTGTTACCAGTTATCGAGATTATATGGAGCAGGTTTTTGAAGTGCAGACTTTTGATTATTTACTTAAACCAGTGACTTCTAAAAAATTATATAAAACTCTGGATAGAGTGGTACGTTTTTTGAATTTAGGGCAAGCTGTATTTACGTTTACTTTTGGAAAGCAGCATTATTCACTGCCTTTAAATGACATTGTATTTTTTGAAAAGGATAAGCGTGCTGTCTTTATTTACACTAAAGATCAGACTTACAAAGCTTTGCTTAAAACGAAAGATATTTTAGAGAAATTACCTGATTACTTTATTCAAATTCATTCTTCCTATATTATCAATCCTAGATATGTGACAGAGTTTGATTCGCAAATAGTCACAATTTTAAATGGAATGGATGAAAATCACCTTCCAATTAGCCGAAAATTTCAAACGTCTTTTAGAGAAAAGTATTATTATTATCTGAGTGAGAGGAATTTTTAATGTTAGTCAGTTTGCGGATTGTGAGTATTCTGTTTGATTTATTTTTGGGAATTATTTTCTTTTATAGACCTCTGTCCCAAAAAGAAAAGTCTAGGAGAATTTGTATCTTTACTTCTCTCCTTTTATTTTTCCATGCCTTGTTGACGATATTATTTTCAGGAGCTAATCTTTTCTTAGTAGGGAATCTTATTCTCAGTATCGCAGAGTATTATTTTTTAGGTCTTTATTTTGGATATGCTGTTCAAGAATCTTCGTTTTGGATTTTTTGTCAGATGAGTCTAACTTTACTAGCTGGTACTATACTCAATCAAGCAGTGCAACTATTTTCCCCTTTATCAGTCATTTCAGAAAATCTAATAGCCATGCTTTTTTATCTCGCTGTAGCTTTTCTTTTATCATTGCTAGTGACCCTGGTTCTTCGACAACTTTTTCGTGCACATCAAAAGTTAGTTTATACTGTTTCTAAAGGGACTTGGTTATACCAGTTTATTGTACCATTTTTGTCCATTTGTTTTGCTTTTACAGTATCAGCGATTCAAGGGCAAGTGTTTGAGAAGGATTATCTTTCTTTTGTTTCTGTATTAGCCCTCATTGTGTTAACGTTCTCTTCTCTCTATTTCACCCTATATCTTTCTCAGCAACAACAGAGGTATTATCAAAGCATACTAGAGACGGAACAGATGACCTTTCAACTGAGAGAAATGAAACAATCTAAAAAAGATTATAGGAGGATTCAAAGGATTCAACACGATTTGAAAAATCAACATTTAATCCTCCTTGCACTTTTAAAAGAAGATCCTGAACAAGCGAAGTCTTATCTCCAAAGCATGACAAATAGTATAGAGAACCAAACTGTCTGTTACTCCAAGAATACAACAATTAACTTTTTACTCAATCAAAAATTACAGGATAAGGTAGAGGACATACAATTGGAAATTGATTGTTTTGTACCTCAACGATTAGAAATCAATCCAGATATTTTAGCGGTTTTACTTGGTAATTTGTTGGACAATAGTCTTGAAGCCTGTATGCGCTTGAGTAATAAAGAAGATAGGGTCTTAATCTTAGGAATACGATATTTTCAGAAGAAACTCTTTATTGCTATCGAGAATTCATTTGATGAGAATGAATTGGTAATACGAAAGGAACGTCAGACAGAGGGATGGGGGCTTAAAAATATTGAGAGACTTGTAACCAATCATAGGGGAACAATGAAGAATTTTATTCAGAATGGACGTCATAAAACAGAAGTGATTCTTCTTGTCTAACTAGGGTTTGTTGCTATCTTAATCAAAATAAAGCAAGTCTTTGCTGGTGCTTGTAAAGAGGTCAAAGCCATCCTTGGTAACAACACCGCAGTCTTCGATACGGACACCGACTTTACCAGGGATATAGATACCTGGTTCAACAGAGAAGCACATGCCTTCTTCGATGACCATGTCGTTTCCTTCCATGATAGATGGGAATTCGTGGACATCCATACCGATACCGTGACCGAGACGGTGGTTGAAGTATTCACCGTAACCAGCTTTTTCGATGACCTCACGGGCAGCCCGGTCCACTTCATGGGCAGTCACACCTGGTTTGATAAAGTCAAGAGCAGCTTGTTGGGCTTCAAGGGTCAAGTTGTAAATGTCTTTCTTGAATTGGTCTGGTTTGCCGACAGCGACTGTACGAGTCATATCTGAAGCATAGCCGTTGACCAGAACACCAAGGTCAAAGAGTAGAAGAGCATCATTTTCAACCTTGTTAGCTGCTGGAATACCGTGTGGATTTGCAGCATTATCACCAGTCAAGACCATGGTATCAAAACTCATTTCATAGCCTTCACGTTTCATAGCAAAGTCAATTTGAGCGATGATATCTGTCTCAGTCTTATCAAGAGAAATATTGTCAAAACCAACCTTAACAGCCTTGTCCGCATAGAGACCTGCAACCATCATTTTTTGCACTTCGTCAGCTGATTTGATGAGGCGCATGCGTTGGATACGAGGAGTGAGGTTGTCAAACTCAGCAGTTTCAAAAACGATTTTTAAACCATGATATTTTGTCAAGATGAGATTGTCAAACTCAACAGCGACACGTTTGAAATCAAGCTGTGGAAGAGCGTGTTTCATTTTTTGCCATGGATTTTCAGAATCCACATAGCCCACAACTGGGAAGGAAACAGTGCTAGTAGCACGCTCAACTTCAAGGGCTGGGACAAAGAGGAGGGGTTCCTGATCCGCTAGGACAAAAAGGAACATTTGGCGTTCATGGGGATCACTGTAAAAGCCAGTGAGGTAATTGATTGTGACGGGGTCAGATACGACAGCGACGTCTAGTTTTTCTGATTCAAGATATGTTACGATTTGTTGTAATTTAGACATATGCTACCTTCTTTCTACCCCTCTATTTTGGCAAAAAAAGAGAGAAAATGCAAGAGAGAAGGGTAAAAGAAGAGACAAAAAAACTCCGACAAGATAACGGAGTTCTTTGATATGGTTTTCCTTGGTTTAAGAAAAGTCAGCCTTGCTTTTCACGTCGCTGTATTCTTCAGCGATTTCTTGGCTGAGAATGTCCTCATAAGCAGGGAGTTGGATGTCCTGACCATATTTCTTCTTGAGGGCAGTAGTGACTAGGCGATAAGCTAGATTGGCATTACGAGAGAGGATAGGCCCGTGGAAGTAGGAACCAAAGACATTCTTATAATGAACCCCTTCACCAATCTTTTCTTCATTGTTTCCATTTCCATAGACTACCTGTCCCAGTGGTTTTTGGTCATCTGAGAGGAAGGTACGGCCCTGGTGATTTTCAAAGCCATAGTAGGTTTCATTGAAATCTTCATTGTGAATCTTGATGTCCCCAATAAAACGGTTATTGGCCTGATTGAGCGTGTAGTGACCCATGACCCCTAGTCCTTCGATGCGTTTGCCTGAAGCTTCAACATAATATTGCCCCAATAGTTGGAAACCACCACAGATAGCCAGAACCACACCGTCGTTTTGGATGTAGTTGTCAATGCTCTCTTTTTTAACAGGTAGATCGTCTGCAATAATACTTTGTTCAAAGTCTTGACCGCCACCGAAAAAGGCGATGTCATAGTGGTTTTCATCAAAATCATCATGCAGTGAAACGATGTCAACCGTCACATGGGCTCCCAGTTTTTCAGCCACATACTTGAGCATGAGGATGTTTCCATTGTCCCCATAGGTATTCATGAGGTTACCGTAGAGGTGGGCAATGTTGAGCTGATAGGGGTAATTGCCATCTTTTGAGGAAAGTGAAGTATAAACCATTAGTTCATCTCCTTTCTAACAATCTGACGACTAGCCAGCAGTTCACGGAATTCCAGCATAGCAGTATAGGTAGCCAGAATATAAGCATGCTTGCAGTCTTGGTTCTCAATGGTCTTAAGAACTTGCTCCAAACTACTTATTTCAGTGATTTTATCAGCTGGATAGCCTGTTACTCGGAGGCGACGAGCGATTTCAGAATGGCGAACACCTCCAGCGTTGATTTCAGGGATGTCCATCTCAGTGATTTGTTCAAAATCAGCATCCCAAATCCAGCTAGTATCAATACCGTCTGCATAGTTGGCATTGAGGAGGACAGATAGGCTAAATGGATAAGGAGCTAGTTTAATCATTTCGATAGCTTGAGTTGCACCGACTGGATTTTTAATTAAGACAAGGGTACATTCCTTGTCACCTATATGGAAGGTTTCTTGGCGTCCAAAGACAGCACGACTCTTATCAAATCCCTGCTTGATGAGTTGGGAATCTGCGCCGAGGAAACGGGCGATAGCAACCGCAGCTAGGGCGTTGTAGATATTGTAGAGACCACCGATTTGGATGCCGTATTCTTGACCGTCAATGACAAATCGTGAGCGATTGTTGGTCAACTCAACCAAGTCTGTCAAGCGATAGTCGAGATCAGGACGTTTACATCCACAGCCTTCACAGATATAGGCACCCAAGTTTGCATAGGTATTGTGTTCGTACTTAAGGATGCTGTGGCAGTCAGGACAGAGAATTCCTTCGGTATTATAGTGAGCCAGCTGGGCTGGACCTTTCTCCAAGTCAAAACCAAAATATTTTACAGGATTTGGAATAGCTGGCTTGTAGAAAAGTGGACTGTCTCCATTAAGGAGAACAGTGGCAGTAGGTACCTTACGAATAGCATCCAAAATCATCTTGTAAGTTGTGTAAATCTCACCATAGCGGTCCATCTGGTCACGGAAGATATTCGTGATGACAAAAAGGCTTGGCTGGATATAGTCACAGATACGAGATAGACTGGCCTCGTCGATTTCTAGGACGGCAATATTTTTCCCAGTTTTTGAAGATTTGGCTGTTAAGAAGGTTGTCGCAATCCCTGTAATCATGTTGGCACCACTTGGGTTGGTCAGAACTTGACCATAAACTTCTTTTAAAATGCCAACAGTGAGGGCAGTTGTCAGGGTTTTTCCATTTGTTCCAGTGACCACGACAATCTCGTAGTTCTTAGCTAGTTTTTGTAAAATATCTTTATCAAATTGAAGGGCAAGTTTTCCTGGAAGCGTACTTCCACGGCCAAGACGGCTTAAAATGAAGTGGGAAGAACGCCCAGCAAGAAGACCCAAAGTAGTTTTTAAGTTCATGTTTCTATTATATCATAAAAGAGGGAAAAGACAGATTTGATACTCAATGAAAATCAAAGAGCAAACTAGGAAGCTAGCCGCAGGCTGTACTTGAGTACGGCAAGGTGAAGCTGACGTGGTTTGAATTTGATTTTCGAAGAGTATGAGATTTCGCAGAAATGAAAACAGCCCTCAGAGGGCTGTTCGATACGATTAAATCTCAACTTAAATCGCAAACAAGTCATTCAAGTTCTCAGCCAAGGTTGGGTGAGTGAAAATTTGTTTTGTGAAGTAAGTGTAAGGAATCTTGTTGTCCATAGCAACAGTGATGATGTTGATGATTTCTTGAGAACCTTCTGAGAAGATGCTTGCTCCAAGAATTTCTTTTGTTTCAGTATTAACAACAGCTTTGAAAGCTCCACGAAGGTCTCCATTTACGTGACCACGAGGCATTGCTGCAACAGGGATTTCCTTAACGGCGTATGGAAGTTTCAAATCAGCTGCTTGGCTTTCAGTCAAACCAACTTGTGAAAGTGCAGGTGTGATGAACATAGTATTTGGTACATTGAGACGGTCTTCAAGTGTGTAGCTGCCATCTCCAGCAAGGTAGCTGTAAACAACACGGAAGTCATCAAGTGAAATGTAAGTAAATTGAAGACCACCGTTGACATCTCCAACTGCAAAGACACCAGGAACGTTTGTTTGACAATGTTTGTCTACTTTAATAGCACCACGTTCAGTTAGTTCAATATCTGTATTTTCAAGTTGAAGTGGTTCTACATTTGGTTTGCGTCCAGTTGCGTAGAGAAGGGCATCGAAACGGTACGTTTCGTTTTCAGTCACGACAAGCACTTGGTCACCGTCGTTTTTGATTTCAGTAGTATGGATATTTTGAAGCAATTCAATACCGTCTTCTTCCATGTATTGTTTAGCAAGAGCTGCGATGGAAGGTTCTGCACGAGGTAGGAAAGTATCCAAGGCATCTAGGACTGTAACCTTGCTTCCAAGTTTGTTGTAAAGACCAGCAAATTCAAGACCGATATTTCCACCACCAAGGACTCCAAGTTTTTCAGGTAATTTGTCCAAGTTTTGGATACCTGTTGAGTCAAAGACGTTTTTGCTTGTAGCAAGTCCAGGGATTGGCAAGACGTTTGAAACAGCACCAGTGTTGATGACGATTGTTTCAGCAGTTAGTTCTTTCTTTTCGTCACCAGCTTGGATTTCGATGACTTTATTTGAAAGGAAGTGAGCTTCCGCATCAAAGATATCCACGCCTGTACCAGCAACAGTCGCATAGTTTTTACCATTGAGGCGACCAGTGATAGTATTTTTGGTAGCAATGACTTCTTCAAAAGACAAGTCCTTCTCAGCAGCAACTAGCAAAGTTTTAGTTGGGATACATCCGATGTTGATACAAGTTCCACCGTACATAGCTTTGCTACGTTCAACGAGGGCAACTTTTTTGCCAGCTGAAGCCAATTTACCTGCTAGTGTTTTACCAGCTTTACCAAATCCGATAACGATTAAATCATAAGTTAACATTTAGAGTTCCTCCTATTCGAATTTCATTCTAGCACAAGAAAAAAACTTTTGCACAATTCTGCTACGAAAAAGACAGAAAAAGATAAAAACGCTTTCCAGACAAAAAACTAGTAATTTTTTGACAAGCTTGATAAACTAAAATCCTATCTATTTTTATATAAGATAGAATAAATGTTCGAAAATAGGAGGTTTTATGAAATCGAATCGTTATATTATTGCCTTTGCTGGGGTCATTTTACACTTAATGCTGGGTTCGACTTATGCTTGGAGTGTTTATCGCAACCCTATTATTGAAAAAACGGGATGGGATCAGGCTTCTGTTGCCTTTGCCTTTAGTCTAGCAATCTTTTGTTTGGGCTTATCGGCTGCATTTATGGGGCGTTTGGTAGAAAAATTTGGTCCGAGAGTCATGGGGAGTATATCTGCCTTTCTATATGCAGGTGGAAATATCTTAACAGGATTTGCAATAGACCGTCAGGAGCTGTGGTTGTTGTATCTGGCTTACGGCATTTTAGGTGGGCTTGGTTTGGGAGCAGGCTATATTACCCCTGTGTCAACGATTATAAAATGGTTTCCTGATAAACGTGGTCTCGCAACAGGTTTAGCGATTATGGGGTTTGGTTTTGCTTCTTTATTGACTAGTCCCATAGCGCAACATCTCATCGCAGGGGTAGGGCTTGTAGAAACTTTTTATATTTTAGGTGCAAGTTACTTTATTATCATGCTCCTAGCTTCACAATTCATTAAGCGTCCAAATGAGCAAGAGCTTGCAAGTTTATCTGTTTCAGGGAAAGAAAAAACAGCCTCTTTGACGCAAGGAATGGCTGCGAATCAGGCTCTGAAAAGCAATCGGTTTTATATACTTTGGATTATTTTCTTTATCAACATAGCTTGTGGTTTAGGCTTAATTTCAGCGGCATCGCCAATGGCACAGGAGATGGCTGGCTTGTCTACAAGTCATGCAGCAGTAATGGTAGGCGTTTTAGGGATTTTCAATGGATTTGGTCGCTTGCTCTGGGCGAGTTTGTCTGACTATATCGGTCGCCCTCTAACCTTTAGTATATTACTGCTTGTCAATCTTTTCTTTTCTCTCTCACTTTGGCTCTTTACAGATTCCGTTTTATTTGTAGTCGCTATGTCTATTTTGATGACTTGCTATGGAGCTGGTTTTTCTTTGATTCCAGCTTATCTCAGTGATATTTTTGGAACCAAGGAATTGGCCGCTCTGCATGGATATATTTTAACAGCTTGGGCAATGGCTGGTTTAGCAGGACCTATTTTATTAGCAGAGACTTATAAAATGGCTCATTCTTACACACAAACCTTGTTCGTTTTTATCATTTTATATAGTATCGCCTTGGCTTTGTCTTATTATCTAGGTCGTTCCATCAAAAAGGAAAGTCAAAAACCGTTTACATGATTTTCTGTAGAAATGGGGCTATCTTTTGCTCTTGTCTTGTGTTATACTAGATAGGTTGCAAAGAAAACAGTACTTTTCTTTTGTGGAAAAGAAGCAACACGATTTTGTATCCAGTATATGAAAATACGTCATAAAAAGAAAAGTATACACTAAGCCCTATAGGGTGGCTTCGCACCACCTTTAGAAAGAAGAATAACGTGAAATTTAATGAATTAAACTTGTCTGCTGATTTGCTAGCAGAGATTGAAAAAGCTGGTTTTGTAGAAGCCAGTCCGATCCAAGAACAAACCATTCCTTTGGCTCTAGAAGGCAAGGACGTTATCGGTCAAGCTCAGACTGGTACAGGAAAAACCGCAGCCTTTGGCTTGCCAACCCTTGAAAAAATCCGTACAGAAGAAGCGACCATCCAAGCCTTGGTCATCGCTCCAACTCGTGAACTCGCTGTCCAAAGTCAAGAAGAACTATTCCGCTTTGGTCGTAGCAAGGGAGTCAAAGTCCGTTCAGTATATGGTGGATCAAGCATTGAAAAACAAATTAAGGCTCTTAAATCTGGTGCCCATATCGTGGTGGGAACTCCAGGTCGCCTCTTGGACTTGATTAAACGCAAGGCCTTGAAATTACAAGATATTGAAACGCTCATCCTTGACGAAGCGGATGAAATGCTCAACATGGGCTTTCTTGAGGACATTGAAGCTATCATCTCCCGTGTCCCTGAAAGCCGTCAAACTTTGCTTTTCTCAGCAACTATGCCAGATGCCATCAAACGTATCGGTGTTCAGTTTATGAAAGAACCTGAGCATGTGAAGATTGCGGCTAAGGAATTGACAACAGAATTGGTTGATCAATACTACATCCGAGTTAAAGAACAAGAAAAATTTGATACTATGACTCGTCTCATGGATGTGGAACAACCAGAGCTTGCTATCGTATTTGGTCGTACCAAACGTCGTGTGGATGAATTGACTCGTGGTTTGAAAATCCGTGGCTTCCGTGCAGAAGGAATTCATGGAGACCTAGACCAAAACAAACGTCTTCGTGTCCTTCGTGACTTTAAAAACGGTAATCTTGATGTTTTGGTTGCGACAGACGTGGCAGCGCGTGGCTTGGATATTTCAGGTGTGACCCATGTCTATAACTACGATATTCCACAAGATTCTGAAAGTTATGTTCACCGTATCGGTCGTACAGGTCGTGCTGGTAAGTCAGGTCAGTCTATTACTTTCGTATCACCAAATGAAATGGGCTACCTTCAAATCATTGAAAACTTGACTAAGAAACGTATGAAAGGTCTCAAACCTGCAAGTGCAGAAGAAGCCTTCCAAGCTAAAAAACAAGTAGCTCTCAAGAAAATCGAACGTGATTTTGCAGATGAAACCATTCGTGCTAACTTTGAGAAATTTGGTAAGGATGCTCGTAAGCTAGCTGCCGAATTTACTCCAGAAGAATTGGCAATGTATATCTTGAGTCTGACTGTTCAAGATCCAGATAGTCTTCCTGAAGTGGAGATTGCACGCGAAAAACCACTGCCATTTAAACCATCAGGTAATGGATTCGGTGGTAAAGCTAAGGGAGGTCGTGGAGGCCGTCGTGGGGATGACCGTCGAGACCGTGATCGCCGTGGTAATGGTCGTCGGGATGATTTCAAAAAAGGAAGTCGTGGCAATGATCGTTTTGATAAAGACAGACGTTACCGTAAGGATAATAAAAAACCACGCAATACTTCAAGTGAAAAGCAAACAGGCTTTGTTATTCGTAACAAGGGAGATAAATAAGAAAAAGCGGTTCAAAATGAATCGCTTTTTTATATAAGGAGACCAAGGGTGAAAGAAGATGGTGATAGCAAAGGATAGGTGAAATGGAAAGGTATTATCAACCCACCTTCTTATAATGATATAATATCGAATATAAATTAGGTTGTCAATAAGAAAACATAATTTTCTAAAATATTTCAGCTAGTCTAAATTGCAATTAAATAAGCAATTTTCAGATAATAATTGAAAATTCAATCTGTTTATGTTATAATGATAGCGATTAAATTCGAGGTGAAAAATGGCACATTTATTAGAAAAAACAAGAAAGATTACATCAATTTTGAAGCGCTCAGAGGAGCAGTTGCAGGATGAGCTTCCTTACAACGCTATTACGCGTCAGTTAGCGGATATTATTCATTGCAATGCCTGCATTATCAATAGTAAGGGACGTCTGCTTGGCTATTTTATGCGTTATAAAACAAATACAGATCGCGTAGAGCAATTCTTCCAAACTAAGATTTTCCCAGATGACTACGTTCAAGGGGCTAATATGATTTACGAAACAGAAGCAAATTTGCCTGTTGAGCATGATATGAGTATTTTCCCTGTTGAGAGTAGAGAAGATTTTCCAGATGGCTTGACGACTATTGCACCGATTCATGTATCGGGGATTCGCCTTGGTTCTTTGATTATTTGGCGCAATGATAAAAAATTCGAAGATGAGGACTTGATTCTTGTTGAGATTGCCAGTACCGTTGTTGGGATTCAGCTTCTTAACTTCCAGCGTGAAGAAGATGAGAAAAATATCCGTCGCCGTACTGCTGTCACCATGGCGGTTAATACCCTTTCTTACTCCGAACTCCGTGCTGTTTCAGCAATTTTAGGGGAATTAAATGGAAATGAAGGGCAGTTGACTGCATCAGTGATTGCAGACCGTATCGGAATTACCCGCTCTGTGATTGTCAATGCCCTTCGTAAACTTGAATCTGCGGGAATTATTGAAAGTCGCTCACTTGGAATGAAGGGAACCTACCTTAAGGTCTTGATTTCAGATATTTTTGAAGAAGTGAAGAAAAGAGATTACTAATGACTAAAGCTTTAATTTCGATTGATTATACAGAAGATTTTGTTGCTGATAGTGGTAAATTGACAGCAGGGGCTCCAGCTCAGGCTATTTCGGATGCCATTAGCAAGGTGACTAGACTAGCTTTTGAACGTGGAGACTACGTCTTTTTTACCATTGATGCGCACGAGAAAAATGATTGTTTCCATCCAGAAAGTAAACTATTCCCTCCTCATAATCTGATTGGGACGAGTGGACGGAATTTATATGGAGATTTGGGGATCTTTTATCAAGAGTGTGGTTCAGACAGTCGTGTCTTTTGGATGGATAAACGCCATTACTCAGCTTTTTCAGGGACTGACCTAGATATTCGTTTGAGAGAGCGTCGAATTTCTACAGTTATCTTAACAGGAGTCTTGACGGATATCTGTGTCCTGCATACAGCTATCGATGCCTATAATCTAGGTTATGACATCGAGATTGTTCAACCAGCTGTTGCTTCCATCTGGCCTGAAAATCATCAATTTGCCCTAGGTCATTTCAAAAATACACTTGGAGCTAAGTTAGTAGATGAAAATCTAAATGAACTTTCTGAGCAATTTGGTTGATGAAATAGAAAATTTTTGAAAAAAAGTGTTGACAAGGATCCCAAAAGTTGATATACTAGTAAAGTAATCGACGCGGGGATGGCGGAATTGGCAGACGCGCAGGACTAAGGATCCTGTGACCGCTTTAGGTCGTGAGGGTTCAAGTCCCTCTCTCCGCATAGGATAAGAGTTAGCTTAGGCTAGCTCTTTTGTATTTCTCTAAAAAATTAGAATCCAGTCAAATGTAGTGGAGAATCAGCGAAAATATGGGAAAGCTGATCCTTGTTTCTGCTTTTGTATAGAAGAATAATAAAGATTATCTTTTTCAAATTCTCCGATATTCTCTAAAGTTTTGTGCAAGTTGCACAGAACTTTTTTGTTTTTTTGGTCACCTTGCCATAGAAATGTAAAGCGTTTTCATCTATAATGTAATTATCAAAAGACAAAAGGAGTTCACCTCATGGTAGAATTAAATCTTAAAAATATTTACAAAAAATATCCAAACAGCGAACACTATTCAGTTGAAGATTTCAACTTGAACATCAAAGATAAAGAATTTATCGTTTTCGTAGGTCCTTCAGGATGTGGTAAATCAACTACACTCCGTATGATTGCTGGTCTTGAAGACATCACAGAAGGTACTGCATCTATCGATGGCGTGGTTGTCAATGATGTAGCTCCAAAAGACCGCGACATCGCCATGGTATTCCAAAACTACGCTCTTTACCCACACATGACTGTTTATGATAACATGGCTTTCGGTTTGAAATTGCGTAAATACAGCAAGGAAGACATCGACAAACGTGTGCAAGAAGCAGCTGAAATTCTTGGATTGAAAGAATTCTTGGAACGTAAACCAGCTGACCTTTCAGGTGGTCAACGTCAACGTGTTGCCATGGGTCGTGCCATCGTCCGTGATGCAAAAGTATTCTTGATGGATGAACCTTTGTCAAACTTGGATGCCAAACTTCGTGTATCAATGCGTGCTGAAATTGCGAAAATCCACCGTCGTATCGGAGCTACAACTATCTACGTGACTCACGACCAAACAGAAGCGATGACACTTGCAGACCGTATCGTTATCATGTCAGCAACTAAGAACCCTGCTGGCACAGGTACTATCGGACGTGTAGAACAAATCGGTACTCCTCAAGAAGTTTACAAAAACCCAGTTAACAAATTCGTTGCAGGATTCATCGGAAGCCCAGCTATGAACTTCATCAACGTGAAATTGGTTGGAAGCGAAATTATTTCAGACGGTTTCCGTTTGAAAGTTCCAGAAGGAGCATTGAAAGTTCTTCGCGAAAAAGGCTACGAAGGTAAAGAATTGATCTTCGGTATCCGTCCAGAAGATGTGAATGCAGAACCTGCTTTCCTTGAAACATTCCCAGACTGTGTTGTAAAAGCGACTATCTCTGTATCAGAACTGCTTGGTTCAGAATCTCACCTTTACTGCCAAGTTGGTAAAGACGAATTTGTTGCTAAAGTTGATGCTCGTGACTACTTGCAGACAGGTGCAACAGTTGAGCTTGGATTTGACTTGAACAAAGCACACTTCTTTGATGTAGAAACTGAAAAAACAGTCTATTAAAATAAATAAAATTCAAAGCACTACAAGAAAAGATATCTCTTTATCAATTGTAGTGGAGAGATATCAGTTAATCTAGGGAGAGAAACAAAATGCTTCTCTCCTTTTTGTTAGGGAAGTCATATTATGCATCTATCTTGTGATACCCTTTGAATAAAAATGGTCATCTTATTTGACTTATAGGGTGACTAGCAGATGAAATATTGTTTTCTCTTTCTTCTTTACTGGAAAATATGCTATAATAGAGAGTAAAAACTTTGAAAGAAAGAAAAATATGAATTTAAAAGATTACATTGCAACAATTGAAAATTATCCAAAAGAAGGTATCACCTTCCGTGATATTAGTCCTTTGATGGCTGATGGAAATGCTTATAGCTACGCTGTTCGTGAAATTGTTCAGTATGCTACTGACAAGAAAATTGACATGGTTGTAGGGCCTGAGGCTCGTGGATTTATTGTGGGCTGTCCAGTTGCCTTTGAGTTGGGAATTGGTTTTGCACCTGTTCGTAAACCAGGTAAATTGCCACGTGAAGTCATTTCTGCTGACTATGAAAAAGAGTACGGTGTTGATACCTTGACTATGCATGCGGATGCAATCAAACCAGGTCAACGCGTTCTTATTGTAGATGACCTCTTGGCAACAGGTGGAACTGTTAAGGCAACTATCGAGATGATTGAAAAACTTGGTGGTATTGTAGCAGGTTGTGCCTTCCTTGTTGAATTGGATGAATTGAACGGCCGTGAAAAAATCGGTGACTACGATTACAAGGTTCTTATGCATTATTAATGAAAAACAGTCCCTAGGGCTGTTTTCTCTACATTAGGATATAAAAATAGACTATAGCTAGTTAGAGAAAAACTATAATTGAAAACTATATCTTCTTGCAGTATAATAAAAGGACTATGTGTTTGAAATTTAGTTTCATACTCAATGAAAATCAAAGAGCAAACTAGCCGTAAGCTGCTCAAAGTACAGCTTTGAGGTTGCAGATAGAACTGACGAAGTCAGCTCAAAACACTGTTTTGAGGTTGTAGATGAAACTGACGAAGTCAGCTCAAAACACAGTTTTGAGGTTGCAGATAGAACTGACGAAGTCAGCTCAAAACACGGTTTTGAGGTTGTAGATGAAACTGACGAAGTCAGCTCAAAACACGGTTTTGAGGTTGTAGATGAAACTGACGAAGTCAGCTCAAAACATGGTTTTGAGGTTGTAGATGAAACTGACGAAGTCAGTAACCATACCTACGGCAAGGCGATGTTAATGCGGATTGA
>NZ_VMMW01000083.1:0-18150 GCF_013277425.1 Streptococcus sp. 79 | reverse complement strand
AACAGAATCCAGCCCAATCTGCTTGGCTTCCTGAGCAAGAGAGCTACTTGCGCCAGCTTGTCTCAAAGCTTCCTCAGCCTTGCGCCTTGATTCTCGTAAAGGTTCATCATGAAAGCTATTGAAACGCTGATTGATAGTGTCAGACACTTCTTGCTTGACTTCTTCCGCCTTAGCCTTGGCAAGTTCGATGGCATCCGTGATAGCTTTCTCACGCTTAGTAAATTCAGCGTCAAAAGCACGGTCAGCGTTGGCGATTTCCTTTTTCAAACGTTCTTCAAAAATCTGATGCAGATTTCGGCTTTCATTCAAAACGGCATCATTTACAATCCCACCGATCGCATTTGCAAGACTGGACTGGAAGGTCCCAAAACCTATTGATTTTAGACGTTTTGCCATTGGCGAATAGGTATATTTGGTGATTTTCTTACGAACATCAAGACCGTACCACTCATGGTAGATACTGACCACATCAAACATCTGCACCGCAACATCACTCTGACCGACAACCGAGATTTCAAGGTTATCTTCTAGCATGTCGCACATACTTGTCCGAAAATACTGCTTACCATATGCAATCAAGCTAGCCTCATCTGTCACGTCTTGGTCATTGACCTCCACGACATCTTCATAGATTTGGCTGTAGTTCCCAAGTAAGGGGCTGTCAATCACCACCATATAATCATGGTCAACCGCATTTTCTCCCTCGCCCTTAACAGTCGTTTTAAAGGTTATCCGAGTTTTTAAAGACTTCGTTGAGGTCTTGTGCTGGTAGCTGGACAAGTTTTTCTTGTACATAAAAAGCGATTCATTTTCAGAACCGCCATTTTTTAACAAGCGTAAGTTGTAACCGTTTCGCACCATATCTCCGCCCCACTGACCAAGGATAGAATGCTTGTCTTTGGCCAAGACCTCCATGGCATTCTTGTCCTTGATATTGAGCGTATGCCTATCATCAATATCAGAGAAGAAAGAAAAAGGATTGTCTCTGGTAATACTACCAGCAAAAGCACTCAACACCCTTGTCCCACTGACACGGTCAACCTCGATAGAGCTAACGATGTAATTATTTAACAAACTGATAACCTGATTGGCATAGACTTGAATATATCCTTGTTGCTTTTCAACCTCAAAAATATAAAAATCCTGCTCACCATGTAGGTCATCTGCAGTCAGAAAAGTTTCCTCTTTCAGTAATTCCCACTTGGGATCCGATGTAGGAAAACGAAAGGTCAGTTGATAGGTATTGTTCCCAAAATGGACAATTTCATCATTGTAGGCCTCGTTTAAAGGCCTATTTCCCTCTGTAAGATAAATCATAAGATATACCTCCAATTCGGCCGAACCGTGACCTTACGAACCGTACCAGTAAAGACCAGACCGTTATTGCCAACAGCCAATTCAAAGAAGCCTCCACGCTTTCGTAGAGTGTTTTGAACCACACCATCTGCGTTGTAGATATTCTGTTTCTTATGTCTACAATCAATGGTCACTTTTCGTCTAATGGTCAAGTGCATAGTTGTCCTTCCGATAGTCAAAGAAATATCTCCGTCTCCCTCAATCTCAATCACAGGCTCGCTATAGACAGATCCTGGATTGTTGATATTACCGCTTGCGGTAAAAATAAGAGGAGCAAGATTTTTCTGATAGCGGAACGGTTGCATACTCAACTTAAGCTCTAGCTTCCAGGCATGCATACCATGAGGGCTATAGGTCGCGCCAATAAAATCTGCATAAAAGACAGACCCCAACTGGTAGCTAAACTCTAGCACATTGTCCTTAGGCTGAAATTTCTCCACGATAGTCGAAACATCCAGTAACTTAGGAATATAGAACGAAAAAGTCCGTTCATAACTCTCGTAGCCCCCATCTAGCACCCGATAACTTCCGTTGGCTCCGTAGAGGTTAGCATCTTCAGCCACCCTAGGCTTAGCAGCCTCTACCTGACCAAAATCCGTCACCACGCAGTGAGGGATAGTTGATGTATTGAAACCATTGATAATCATGTAAAACATTACATTCCCTCCCTAGCGTAAATCGCACCTTGACGTTGGTAGACGCTCATTGAAATTTTATCAGCGTCCAGGTAAGTATCTGACGGCTTTTCAAGGATAGCAGTAAGGATCTTCTCCATACTTGCTCTCAGAATCGCTATCTCAGACACGACTTTATCGCTGTCTTTACTATTTGTATCTCCTTTTGTTTGCACCACTATTTTAGCTTGTGCTTCTTCCATCTCACGAAGGAATTTAGCATCACTCGGAATGCCAACTCCTGCAGCATATTTAGGAACCCCCATCTCACGCATCAAGCGTTTGGTCTTATCCGCCCGCAAAACTTTAGCCCCTTTAGGAAGAGGAAGAAGAACATCCCTCCCCTCAGGAATGAAGCTCCTACCATCTGGAAGAGTAACCAATTCCTTGTAGGTACTATTGCGTTGGTCATTGACCATAGCAAGACCACCAGGGTGATAGTTGGTACCGTGGGCATGCCGACTAGCAAAAACATTGGTAAAGAAATCACCAGTTACCCTAGTAATCCAAGACCTAATGCCTGCAAGCACGCCAGAAGCATTATCTCGAGCGCTGATTGTAACCGTTTTGTCTTGAATGCTATTAACGACGCTTTTGACCTCGCTGACAGTACTGGAAGTGCTATTTTTAGCAAGGATATCTACTGGATTATGTTGCTTAATCGCATTAATAGCCGCACTCGTCTCATTTCTAACGCCTGCAGTCTGATCTTTCGCAAGTAAATCAATTGGTTTTTCCTGTTTCGGAGAGTTCACACTCGCTTTTGCACTAGCAACTGCTTCACTAGTATTGTCAATAGCATTTAATGACTTATTCTCTGGATTAGATAGATTCCAAGCCATGATTTTATCGATTGACAATTGCCCGTTGTTCAAAACATTTGTAGGATCTAGTTTCAAATCTTTTGTAAATGGAGTAGTTGCATTCCAAGTTGTTAGCGTGTCAGTCGAACGAGCAACAGCCTTTCTGAAATTCTCATCCGTAGCCAGCAACTCTTTCTGCTTAGGAGTCAAGGCATCATAGTTATAGAGAGCTTTGGAAGCTTCCTCAGCCTTATTCATCACATCTGTATTTTCCAAAAGCAGTTGCTTGACTTCTGCAGGCATACTGTTCCAGATTCTAAGATGGTTTTCACTATCAAAGATAGCTTGCAGTCCTGCTTGATTTTGGACAATCAACTGTTTTTCTTCCAGTGTCATGGTTGACCACTTACCAGACTCAACGAGAGCTTCAGCAATCGTTACCCGAGCATTTGAGTTGATATTCGCATTTTTAACAATAAATTGCAATTGCTCCCAACCCTCAGCAGATTTAGTCGCTTCCCCAATCACTTCTTTTACGTTTGATTTAATGACAAAATTGTTGTTTTCATCAATGTTTCCGACGAGCAAAGACCAAGCATCATTCGCTTCTCTCGTTTCCTTGCTCATATCACTAGTATACTTAGCAAGAATGCTATGGGAATCACCCATTTTTTGAGAAGCTTCTGCTGCCTTTTGACCGATTACTTCATAAGACAAACCATATTCTTCCAGAACCTTTTTAGCTTCTTCCCAGTAGTTCCAGCTTTGTCCAGTTCGAGCTTTTACCTTAGCGTCAAGGTTTTGCATAACCTGGTAATACTTAGTACCTAAGGCTTCCATGGTTTGCTGGTGGTTTGTTTCAAGTTCTTGAATTTTTTTATTGTAAGTTTCTTGATCGATACGTTTGGCATCTAAGAGTTGTTTCAATCCATCTTTTGAGGTTTTGTATAACTGATTTTCTTCATCCAGAGCCTTCTTCAAAACATCTCTTGTGTGCTTTAATTGCGTTTCATTTAAACTACCAATCTCTCCATTCAGAGCCTGAAGCGCAGCCTTTTGTTGTTCGCCAGATAATTCCATCATTTCGATTCTAGCTTTGATCATCTCTCTTTGGTTGTTTAAGACGATTTCTTTTTCTTCTTGAGAAAACTTGCTAGCGTCTCCATTATGACGTTTGTAGATTTCACTGACCTGATTAGCCATTGCATCGGTATTTGAAACAACTTGGTCATTTTTTACTTTCATTTTAGCGATTTCTTCATCGCTAAACCCCAACTTTTTAGCTAATTCTTCCATACGTTGATTAGCTTTTTCAGCACCTGCTGCTACCTCTTCATGAAGTTTTCGAAAAGCTTCAGAAACTTTTTCAGCATCGCCAGCGTGGGTTCCAAAGTTGGCTACTGCTGTACTGGTATCATCTACCTTACTTTGGAAATCTCTTAACTCTTTCCTTGCAGTATCACTCAACTGAGACCCAAATTCCTCCGCCTTAATGCGAGCCTCGTCTTTCTTATGTCCTAGATAGACCAATCCTCCAGCTAGTAAAGCAGCACCACCCACCAGCAAACCAATAGGATTTGTCAAAGCCCCAATAGCTCCAGACAAGAGACTAGAACTAGATGCAGCAGCGCCAGCTCCTTCCGCTAAAACAGTAGCTTCGCTTCCTACCTTAGCAAGACCGAGACCACCTTGTAAAAGTCCTTTTAATTTACCAGCACGCTCTGTCAATTTAGCAAGACCGAGACCGTCCTTTAATAGTCCTTCTAATTTACCGGCATGTTTTATCAAAATACTAAGAGCCGTCGCCCCATTGCCTAGAAAGTTCAAGAAAGGGTAGCCCAGAGCCAAAAAACCACCAATACCAACCGCCAAGCTCTGTACGGCTGGAGGAGCCTTACTTAGCCAGTCGATAAATTGGTTCACCTTATCAATCACAGGAGTTAGTAATGGTAATAATTTCTGACCAATGTTAATCTGTAAAACTTCTAAACTAGATTTAAAACGTTCCACACCATTTTTAGAAGACTTAGATAATTCATTTGCTAAATCCTTGGTATAAGTTGTCGCCCCCTTGGTTTCGTTAGCAAGATTACGCAACGCATCTCCACCTTGGTCAACCAAGATATTCATCGCTGTCTGAGCTTCTGTACCAAAGGCTGTAGCAATCAAGGCCGATTTCTGAGCATCTGTCATCCCTTCCGTATTCTTTTTGATACGATCCAAAATATCAGGTAGCTTAATCGCGCCGCTACGAAATTCTTCTGCAGAAAAACCAAGCTTCTCCATTGCATTTGCATTTTGCTCTGATGGTTTCAGTAGCCTTGTTAAAGCTCCACGCAGAGCCGTACCAGCCTTTTCACCAGCAATACCATTGTTGGACAAAAGACCAACAGCAGCGGCAGTCTCTTCCAAGTTCATACCAACGTTTTTAGCAACGGGACCAACATACTCCATTGCAGCCCCCATATCAGCAAAACCAGCAGCCGTTTTATTGGCGACAAAGGTTAAGCTATTGGTTACTCGCTCTGTATCCTGAGTAGATAGCCCAAATTGTTGCAAAATATTCGTAGTGGCGTTCATAACCGTATTGAAGTCCTCACCAGACGCCTTTGCAGCGTCTAGGATAGCAGGCATGGCTTCGATTGTTTGATTGGCATCAAAACCTTTCTTGATAATTTCTTGCATCCCTTCATTGATAGATGCAGTAGAAATCCCATACTGCTTCGCCCAATTTTTTGAACTTTCACCCAGCTTTTGTGTGGTACTGTTCAGTTCATCCGCTGTTGGAATAGTATCTGCTAACAGAGATTTAGTTGTATTCATCTGACTTTCAAAGTCAATAGCTTTCTTAGTAGAAAGCGTAAAACCAGCTAATAAAGCAGCAGACACAGGCTTCATTGCATCGCCCATAGCCCGCAATTTTTCTCCACCTTTTGCAAAATTTTCACTCAAGGTATCCATCTTACCAGACCAACTATTTTCACGCCCCACATCTTGCAAAGCTTTTTCAACACCGCGTAGCTGACCTTCCATTACTGCCAACTTAGCATTCTCACGCTGAATATCAGCAGCAGCCTTGTCAAATTTAGCTGTCCCCGGTTCAAGTTTATCAAAACTTTTCTTCATCTCATCCAAAACTTTACGTTGTGAATCAATGGCTTGTCCTAAAGTCTTGTATTTTGCTTGAAGTAAGCTAGCATTTTTTTCATTGCCTTTTAAAGTACTGTCCAAAGAACGGACATTATTTTGAAAGTACTTTACAGCGTTTTTTGCACCAGTTAGAGTAGGACTGAACTTTGACACGTCCAACCCTAGCTCGATATACATCTGACCTAACGGCGTACCGCTTGCCATCTTGTTCTCCTTCCTAACTCCTCAGAGCAAAGAAAAAAGCCCTTACGGACTTTTCATCATTCTTTATAAAAATCATCCATTGCCATGTTCATAAAAGCCCAGATAAACATACCAAGAAATAGATAAGCATAGAGTGGCAGGGAAGCAAAGATAAAGGGTGATAGCAAGAGCATACCAAAGATATCTACAAAATTTGTACAAATACAATACAAGCCAAAAGCAAGATAAAGGATAAAAATGGTAAACCAAAACCAATATCTTCTACATGCTTTTTCTTTTCGAGACATTTCTTCCACCTCCCTTACATATCTCTATTATATTCCTAAGCCTTTGATTTGTAAAGTCTTGACCTAGAGACTTTCTAAAAAATCTGCCAAGTCAAGCACTTCTTCTTGTTCACTCGTTTCCAGACTTCCCAAGACCCCCATCAAGTCCTCCCAACTCGTATCCATCACATCGCGAATGCTCATTCCATAAGGACCCTCTGTAACTTGCTTGACAAAACCATAAAAACGTTTGATCGCTTGCCCAGGTGCTAGCTCTTTTCCTTTGGGTCTACATCACCTACCAGATGAGCATAAATTGCTGTAAAAATAGAAATCACTTTCGCAAAATCTGTGTATTCTAGTAATTGTTCTACTGTCACATCATCAAACAAACTAGCAATAAATCCCAACTGCTTATCAAGCTTCTCTACCTCAGATAAATCACTTGTCAAGGATTCGTTCATGACCAAATAGTCACGATAATCACGAGTTGTGATTTCTTTGCTCTTTTTTAGGACATCTTCTCCCTTGTCATTTTTAATTGTAAATTGAACCTTAGCCATATACTTTCCTTTCTAAAAAAGTAAAAGAGAGCTTTCGCCCTCCTTCTACCCCGCAGCGGTTATGTTTAGTTGACCTTTCAATTTCTTCAACTTTTCAGCATCTGAACCATAAACAATAGCACCATAACGCCCCTTAGTTGCAACGTCTGAACTAGCTGTCGCAGTGAAATTCACACTAGTAGTAGCTAACTCATTCGCCTTATCCTTGAGCGTTTCAAAATCAATAGCATCCATAGAAAGCTGACCTTTATAAAAACCATAGTAAACAGGTTCCCCATCAGCAGTATTACTTTCAATGAGAATGGAAACATTCTTGGCAACTGTGTCTGCACCGAAGTAATAGATACCATCATCATCGCCATACCCCAAAGCATTCGTATATAAAGCTAATGGGACATCAAGCAAGCCCATCTCTACCTTAACATCACCGACTCCTCGATTGGAGACGTGATAAGCCACATTACTACCATAAGTCTTTACAGGGTCACTAGATAATCCAGTTACTCTAGCGGTCTGTGTAGCCCCTTCATTATCTTTACCTTCTAGCGTGAAGAGGTTCTGTCCAACCGTTGGAGTCTGTCCATCATGCACACGAATGGTGACTGATTTAAGTCCGATAAGTGCAGTTCCTTTTACTGTCATTTCTTTTTCCTTCTTTCTAGTATTTCTCATATAGAGCGCTCATACCACGATAAGTCCGAACGTCTACATAGCGCTTAATATCAGGAATCCATTGTTCCAAACCACCTTCAGTCTGATAAAATCCCTGTTCTTCCATTATTTTTTCAATTCTTCCTTGGAGTTCTTTACACTCCACTCGATTAGTAGACTCTACATTGATTTGATAGAGAAAAGTCTTAGCCAAACTAGTATTACTACCGTGAGCCGTCTGCATTGGAGGCCCTACAGGGATAATGACAATACTGGTCTCGCCATCTCCCAAGCTCTCAGGACGCTCAAAAGACTTGATACTAATACCAGATAAAGACTCATCCTCTTCCAAAGCATCGTAGAGTTCAGTTAATTTGTCTTTAATCATTACAAAAACTCCTGTTTTAACTTCATGCCGACTTTAGACTTAAAGACCGGCTTACTCGCTTCAAAAAAGCGGCGCATGACTCCGAAACCACGAGGATGCCCATTCTTTGCATATCCAAATTCATTTAAGTGAATAAGAGTCCAACGAGGACTTTTAAAACCTAATTTAACCATTGGAACTCCGCTGGATGTACCAGTCACATTCCCATGAACGACCGCACCAACCGTCTTCCCAGTGTCAGCGTACACCGCCATAGCCCGTTTGAAAGTTGGCTCAAACTCCTCAACCGTCTCCTTCAAGGCTCTGTTGACCTTTCTACGAACTACCGGCTCTCCTAGTCGAGCCTCAATATTCCTCAAAATATCATCAAATCCTTTTAGATTAGCTCCACTAGACATCACGACCACCTCCGATAAGGACAATCAAAAAATCCCGATTAGCAAAATCAGGACGGACATCAATGATTTGCCATTTCTTACCAACTAGACGGATATCCCCCACTTCGACAAAATGCCGATTTTCAGGCTGATAATCTGTCAGAGGGTCACGAATCTTCAAAGTCATCTTAGCTTTCATCGCTTTTCCAGTTGCAATCTCAACGTCTTTCATACTTGGAGAATAAGTTTGCCCCATCGTATAAAAAGCCTTCTCGTAACTCACATCACGACCATCAACCCCTTTTTTTATTTTAGAGGTATAGAAAGTCAGGGGAGTTCTCAGGTCTCCATTTTGAGACTCAGGCTTTTTGTAACGATAGCTTGGTCCCTCACTCCTCTTCATTTACACTCACTACTTCCTTAGAGCTACGACTTCTGGACGACTTTTCCAACTCGACATAGTCAGGTAAATGTTCCTTTAGCTCAGCAAATCGTTCTTCTGTCGCTTCAAACCTTTCTCCGACTTGCCTAAGGACTCCCTCCTTGAGGTCATAAAACTCTTTTAATACCTTAATCATCACTATCCTCCATTTCTATCTTATCTAACGATAATGCTAAAATATCCGCTTTGAAATTTTCGTAAAAAAATTCAACTTGGTCATTATAGACATAGCGAGCACGTTCTAAGATAAGTTCCCTTATTTGATGATCGTGTATATTCCCACTTCCTACCAAGCGGGTAATAACCATTTGAGAACTTTCTAACATCCGTGAGAGATTCAAGTCTTCTCCGCTATGAAAAATTCTCATCCGCTCCTTAAAAGGAATAAGGAGGGAATGAAGTTTAGCTTCAATCTCCATCCTTCGTCACCTTTTATTTTGCAATACTCAGTGTCCACACAGCAGCAGTCTTTTCATCATGCGCTTTACCATAAGCAAATTGCTTAGCAGTGTAGAGATTCAAGTCTTCTAAAGCATAGGTTTCGGTAAATCGTCCAAATTCAATCCCCCCACCTACAAAGGCATCGTAGCGACCTTTGACAAATGTAGTCACCTTACCAGACGCTTGAGCAACCGACTCAACCAAGATGAGGTTATAAGGCATAGCTGTTACATATACACCCTGAGCATTGAGAGACGTATATTGCTTCTTCACATCCCAGGCATCTACAGGGTTCACTACCATAACCAAATTACCTTCTACTGCAACAGGAGTGGTATTGTCAGCTTTTGTAGAATGGTATTTATAAACCTCCGTCAACTCTTTTACCACGGTAGCAGAGTCTGCGAAAGTCAATGGTTTTTTCTGAGCTTGTTTCTCAGCATAAGTTACTTTTTCACTTTCTGCAGTCCCTGTAAGAGTACGAGACAACCCGATAGGCTTGTTGTCCCCATCACCATTTAAATAACCAGCTTCAAGAGCAGCTGCAAAGGCCTCTGTAATTTGAATGGATACGTAAGACTGTAGCCAAGCAGGACCAAACTTTTCAGAGTCTTTAGGGATTACAACAAAAGCAGTCAATTTAGACTGAATCGCTTCTTCTTCAGCAAATTCTTGTTTCAATTGTCCTTGAATTTCAGCATTGATTTTACCCCAAACCGCTTGACCTGTACGACTAGACTTGAGGAATTTCAAACGAATACCAGCATTACGCAAGCCGATGTGTTGAAGAAGTGGACGGGCTGCCACCATATCCTCAAAAATACGGTCAATTGTTTCCTGAGGGAACAATTTCTCAATTCCTTTGGGAGGAAGTTTCTCAATGTTATTGAAAAATTCGCGAGCTTCAGCAGTCAACTGTGCATCGTATGGATTCATAGTTGCGATTTCTTTACGAGCAGCTTCTCGAGCATCATCTTGCAACTTATCTGTCAATGCCTCAATCATCTCGTTATAGAGCTTATTTTGCTCCTCCATAGGAGCACCAGTTTCTACTGCATTCATAAAGTTCTGACGAGCAGTTGTAAATTCATTACCAAGTTTCATCATTGTTTTTTATTTCCTTTCTTAAAATGGGAAACGACCCAACCCCACAGGTTCAGCCGTCTTGTCTTCTTTTTTCTTATCTTCTGGGATAGGTAAACTGTTATTCAACCTATCACGAACCAAGTCCGCCAATAACTCCACATCTGGGGTCATCGCAGATCGGATTTTTTCGATAAAATCACGAGGAATCACAGGTGTCTGACTAGCTACCAAGACAGGAGCTTCCTGACTTTCAAACATGACCTTATCTGCGAAGCCATGATTAACAGCAGAACGAGCATCAAACCACGTTTCACCCTCCATTAGATCCAGTAAATCATCTAATGCCTTACCAGTCTTATCAATATAGGCATATGCGATGGACTTATTAAACCCTTCTAACACACCAGCCTCATGCAAGAGCGCCTTATGGTCACCACGTACACCAGCAGATACATTATGGATCATGATTTGCGCTGTAGGACTAATTTCCACCTGATCACCAGCCATAGCGATAACACTCGCAGCACTAGCAGCAATCCCCACGATTTTCACCGTCACATGCCCCTGATAAGCACGCAATGCTGTATAGATTTCACTACCAGCATACACATCACCACCACCAGAATTGATGTGCACCTCCACATCTTCTCCCGTCGTCGGCAATACAATATCCTTAGGAGCAGTTGCATCCATGTCTATCCAATCATAAAACCAGCGGTCATCATTGGATACAATCGCTCCCTTAATCTGAATGATTGTCATCCTCATTTCCTCCTTTCTCTATTTCGTTTTCACCCTGATAGTTCTTAGTGATAAGGAAAGAATCCCCACCAGGAACAGCCTCAAGACCAAGTTCCAATCTCACCTCATTTCGAGTCATAGCCCCAGATGAGATGAGTTTATCTATGTTCTCAGCCAGAGCAAACTTATCCAGTCCCCCCTCACCAAAAATCACAAATTTTTTCTGATTAGCGTATCCAGCCGAACTCACCATAGCATGGTTTAGAGCGTCACCCACTTTTTTAACCAGCGATTCATAACAATAACTGTTAAACATCTTCTGGCTATTAGACAAATCAGCCATATCTCCATGCATCAAAGCCGTCGGCAAACCTAATATATCCGCAACCTCGTCATCAAATTGACGTCTCAGTTTCTTCAACTCTTCAACTGATAGATTTGTAGTTCCTACCGTATTGGTCAACTCCGAATACTCCACACCATCCATTGTCGGTACAATGGCAACCGTCTTAGACGTAAAGGACTTAAAAAGATTGTCCGCATATCTCTGCAGTTTCTTTCTCTTATCCTCATCAAAAGTTCCATTCGCTTTTGTAGCCAGAACCCCACGGATCTGATTATTTCTAGCTAAGGCTTCCACCAGACGAGTATGTAGTTTTTCATAATCAGAAAACAAGTCAGATACATATTCTTGCAAGCGATTGTTATTATACTGAAGAAAGATGACATCACTCATAGCAAACTTCCTCTGAAATGTATAATCCCCGACAGACACCATCTCAAAGGTGTCATCATACAGAGCATAACGCCTACGAGTAAAAGCATCAGCTACCAGTAACTGCTTATCATCAGACAAAACAATGAGTACTTCGTTTTTCGTCAATAAGCGATAAATGACCTTCTGCCAGAACTCCGAGGCCGACTCATTCTTATTGGGACGCACATTTAAAATATAATCCCAGTCTGACGTCACATGATGATTCTCCACCATATACCGAAATTCCGACTTAGCAAAGATACGAGCCACAAACTCCGCCGACTTATCAATCGCTAAACTCTTTAACTGCAAACACCCCAACATTCGTTCCAACTCTTCAAAATCAAAACCAACATCAGGCGCATCACGCTTAAATAAATTTAAGAACCCCATGCTTCCCCTCCTTCCTATCCAATTACCAACCTACCACCCAAAATTTATTCTTAGATTAAAACTCCCAATCCTCTAACATATCGAGGAATTCCCCAACGTTCGACTCATGTACAAGCTCACGTTTGTATAGAGCAGCAATCAAGGCATGGAAACCATCCGTCTTTCTTCTGACGGGCTCTTTCTTCAAGAAACGCTTATTGCCATCCTTGTCTTCTTTGACGTAGGTATTATCCGTATACCAAATCATAGAATTATCATTCTCAAAGACAAAACGCTCATTGGCAAATCCGTCTTCAATGATTGGCGCAACCTTCGATTGAATCGCCCCAGGATTTCTCAAGAACTCATATTCAAAACCAGCCTCTTCCAAAAGAGGTTTTAACAAGTCCATTCTGAAACCATCTGCACATACAAGCTCAATCTGATAAAACTTACTCCATTCATTCAATTTTTCGACCAATAAACGAGGGTCAATACTAGGGCCGTCCACAATTGTAAATAAGCCTCTATCTGCCCATTCCTGAATAGGAGCTTTAAGTTTAAAAGCTTTCAAAAATGCTTTACGAGCAAATGAATGTTGTTTCCAGATAAACTCATCTCCGTTCTTAAACAACAAACCAACACTCGCAAAATCTCGAATGCTAGCATAGTCAAATCCTGCGACACAGGACTTACCCAACAAGTCAATACCAGGCGAACGTAAACAAGCAAGTAATCTTTCACGAGTCGTCACATCTTTCTCAAGGTCTGCTTCAGGAAGATTCATCCGTTTAGTCATGAACTCCTGACGACCAGACGGCTCCAGCTCAAGGTCATCATAGTCAGCCTTAGTTCTAGCAAGCAACCTCTTAGCGTAAGGCGTGCTTTCATCCAACATCGGATTTGCTTTCGGCCAATTCTTCATGTCATCCACCTCATCCGCACTATCAAGCTTGCAGATAAAAGGGAAGAGTCTGAAATCATCAACCTCTCCATTCAAGATTTGCATAGACTTCTCTATCAGCTTGTCATAGAACCCCTCGCGCACATACCCATTCGTACCGTTGTAGAAAGTCCTGACATGAGCAATCTTACCAAGACCAGACCTTTGAACCTTCACAGCCTTATCATTTTCAAATTGGTGAATCTCATCAAACTCAAGACAACCATCACGAGCAGAGTCCATAGTCTTCGGATTATTCGTCCGAAAAGAAAAGACCGAGTTGTTCGCTCGACCTGTGATAGACATTTTAGTCAGATAGAAATGGTCCTCAAGACCACGCCTTTGGATAGTCTCATAAACTTCCTCAAACGAAACCTTACCCTGTTTCTCAGAGTTAGCAGTGATAGTCACATCGTAATCTCTGATAGGGTAGATAGGGCTGATAAAAAACGATGACCTTGCTGACATAAAACCATTCTTACCACCCCCACGAGCAAGTGTGTATAGATACTCGTCAAAGTGTGGTTCCTCGTCTACCTTCCGAAAAAGAAAAATGAACGGTGTCAAGAAAAGTTGATACTTAGCCAGAGGGAAAAAATTCTTTTCCGCAAACCGAATGAACTTATCAATCAAGTCATTATCAAAATACAAATCATCACGAGGATAGATTTTCTCCTTGATGATTTTAAACAGCAACTTCCTTTCCTTGTTGACAACAACTTCTCCATTCTCAGCCATTTTGATGTAGTCATCAACCAGCGGATGAGAAATCATAACAGATCACTTCCAGACGTAGCTTTCTCGACAGGAGAATTTTCAACATCAAAATCAAACGACCGCTCAATAGCCAAAAGCTGATTACTGGTTGTGTTGATTTCCTTGATGAGAGAATTCGCTTTTTGGAATCTTTGTTGTCCATTGTGAACAGTGATGACCAGTCCGTCTTCATGAAGTTTAGCTTTCAGCTCATAAAGCAGCCGGACAAGATAAAGATAGCGATTGACTTTTTCATACTGAATCGCATCCTTTTTTCTAGGACTGAAATAGCCAATTTTAGAAAGTAGCTGATTTTCTAATTCTTTTATATTTTTTTCCGAGTATTCTTCCATTACCCCCCACCCCCTTTAATTTTTTGTTAAAAATTTGGACAGTCGAGTGCAGACCGCTTACCGACATCTTTGAAAATTTCCGATTTTTTTGACCGGGGGGTGTTTAAAATTCGTTCACCTAACCCCACCATTCATCTTTTCGGAAATTTCTGTCATTCTTATCAAAACGATCATGCCTTTTATTATGACATGCCTTGCACAATGTTCGTAGGTTATCGATATCAAGCGCGAACTCTGGATAGAACTCTAGCTCCTTGATATGGTCAACTTCTAAATTAGTAGTCGTGACCTTGCCTTCATCCCTGCACCATACACATTCGTAATGATCTCGTTTAAGTGCTTGCCTTCTTATCGTTCTCCACTCACTGGAATTGTAAAATTGGTTTCGTTCTTCTCGAGTTGAAACTTCAATCATTGTTTAATATTCTTTGTTCATTATATCTTTCGTCAATAATTATCTTAAAGATACCTATTTTAAATTGCTGTTACTCTATATTTTCTAGCGTTCAATTAGACATATCTTATATTCTGTCTAATTCAAACAGTCGCCAAAAAGCCTAACACAATAAGGATATACAGTAATCTACTAAATGAATTAGCGTTTGACTCGTTATGTCTAATTGGTTAACTACAATCCAAAATTTGACATCGCTTTGTCCTGTTGATCTTGACGAATACCTATATATCTTAAGGTAATAGCTGGTGATGAATGATTAAACAAACTCATCAACATTGCTATATCTTTTGTCTTTTTATAATAATGATATCCAAATGTCTTCCTCATTGAATGAGTTCCTATATTTTCAATACCACACTCAGATGCAGCAACTTTTAAAATCCAATCCACAGTCCTACGATCAAGTGGTTTATTTTTTCCGACTCTACTTTGAAATAAAAAATGATGATGAGGTTTATTTTGTATATACTCTCTAACCTCACGTTTGAGAGTTTTAGTCATTTTAATCTTTTTCTTCTTCCCAGTCTTTTGTTCTTTCAGTTTGATATACCAACCTTGAACATCCTTTACTCGAATTTTTAAAATGTCACCAACTCGCAAACCTGAATTGATACCAAAAAGAAATAAAATATAATTACGCTCATGCCATTCTCTCAGATAATCTTTCATAGCCCGTATATCATCTTTATCCCTGATTGGTTCTACAATATTCAAAACAAGTATCACCACCTTTCAAATAATCAAAAAAAGCCACTGGTCGTGGCATTGAATATGACAGTAGCTGGAATTGAACCAACTGGTCTAGCAGTAAAACGCACGCTTGGTAAAAGTTTCAAGGAGACCCAAACAACCTGCTAACCTGTCCTTACTGTCTAAGAGGCCGAAACCTCTGTATTTTTAGGAGTCCTCATGACTGTTCGTTACCCAATCATTGGATAATACTATTTTAGCACCTTTTTTCGTTCCAATTCTCCCAAGATTTTCCCAGATTTTTCCCAAGATTTTCCCAGAAATCACTTGTAAACCAAAAGGTTGCTTGCTTGATAGGACTCTGCAAACTCTAATAGAGCTTTGTTCAATATCCGATAATACTCACTAGATGAGTAGCCTAGTTCTGAATAAATACTGTAGTCTTCCCTCCTCTTTTTCCTGCAATATCGTTCGATTAGGATACGTGTGTATTCCATATCGGAAAGATTGTTGATTGCTTTAGCGATTAGTTCTAAATCCTGCTGAGCTGATACTCTACGCAAGACCATGCTTTCTACCTGCTTGCTTGTCTGACCACTTGATGACCTTGGCTCAAGTGAATAGGATATTGTTATTTTGGGGGCGTATTCTTCTCCAGCTATCCGTCTCAGACGACTGTATTTTTTGAGTACTTTGATAGCTTCCTTTCTGGTTTTCTTTTCATCGATGATATCCAATAACTCTATTTGCACACGAACTCCTCCTCATGATATAATAGTTATGCGAAACTATAACACGAGAAGTCAGCTGTGCTGGCTTTTTTTCATGCCCTACTCCCGAGAATAATATCAGCAGGAAAAGCAAAGTAAGTACAGATATCTTCTACATTATAAATATTCGGTACACTTTCCTCCTTCTCCCATTGAGCAATCAGGTAGCGACTATAGCCTAGTTTAGCTGCTAACTTTTCTTGTGACAACTTCCTTTCCTTACGTTTTTGCTTTAGCAAGAAAGCAAACCTACTTGCTTGTCTTGGATTTAATTTATCCTTCATCATCCACCTCAATCTTTATGACTGCCCTACCATTTGGATGGCGTTTTTGTGTAGATGCAAAAGTGTAATACTTCAACATCCTCTCGGCAATTCCTGTTTCTTTGCTGATTTCAGCAAGAGTGCCCATGGTAATGAAGGTGTCGCCATCATACAAAGCGTATTCACTCATGCTCCATCTCCTCAATCAGCCAATCAAGGTTCTTTCTGGCTTTCTTCAGGTCTTCCAGACCGTTTGCGCCTTGGTAGTGGCTTGGTTTGTTTATGTTGTCTGTCATGTTAAGTCCTCCTCATAAAAATCATATCATTCAAATTCCTCCAAGCGAGATTATTACTTTGATTTCTAAACTCTCGCTTTTTGTAAGGAATCTGATGTTTATTCAAGTAGTAATATACCTGATTGTAATGTAGTCCTAATTTTTGTGCGATATCTTTTACAGCTATACCTTGATTGGCTAGCGAAACTACATCTTTGTGAAATATAGTCAAGTCTAAAATTTTTCGTTTCCCTAATTTTCGGATGCGGTCTCGAATGGCTTTCTCACTACGTCCTAAGATACGAGCCAAGGTCTTGTACGAAAAGCGTTGGTAGTATTTCAGGATATAGCTATCATCTGCGTCTGACCATTTGGGCTTAAATTGCAAGTTAGGATTGTATTTCTGGAGTTTGGCTAATTTTGACCGAACTGCGTTGTAACTTCTATCCAAAAACTTGCAAGCCTGTGTTAAATCATGCTCTTCTCTGGACAAGACGTACCACTCCAGATAATCAACCTCATCTTCTGTCCATCTACGTCCTGCCATAATGTTTATACGCTCCATGTAAATAATAAGTGCCATCTTTACGCTTGTTTACGTAATACGTATATTGCCCATCTGGACTAGCGTAGGAAATCTGCTTCTCTCCTGCCCAGATACCATTGTCACGCATCATATGGCAATTCTCCATAATCCATTCTACGTCAGGCATCTAGTAACTCCTTGTTTTCGTAGATGTTGCCAACGACTCTATAAGAGTAACTTTCATCGCTAAGAATTTCATGAAAGGGCGCAATATCATCTACACTTATTGCTTCTATCATAAAGACAGCTTGCTCATTATCCCAAGTCAATTTTGCATTCCCAAGGACTTCTCCTTCATCTTGAATTTCAAGAATATCCCCATCAAAGATTTCCTTGCCGTTCTTATCCTTGAGTCCTGTTGATTGCATGATAGAGTCATAATCATCAAAATGTAACCAATCTTTTTTCTCTTCAATCCAAATGATAGGACAAGTCCAGTTTTCGTCACTTAGATCACAATTGCCTACCATGACTTTGTAATTCATTTCTTTTCGCAGTCTATCCCACGCTCTAAATTTTGGTATCATAACATCACCTCATCCCCAACTTTCACTTTCTCATACACGTCCTTCGTAACCACAAACACCCCGTAGTCACGAATCGTAAGCGTGTATAATTTGCCGTGTCGTCCTTTCTCGACGACTTTACCGAAAATCTCAGCGCCTGCGTTATCCGCCTTGTAGATAACCATCGGCTTTTTCTTTTCTAGTTCTGCAATCCTGTCCATCTGCCAGATGTTTAGTCCAGCAGATACCAGAATCCAGATAGCTATGAATCGTTTCAATC
>NZ_VMMW01000082.1:0-15884 GCF_013277425.1 Streptococcus sp. 79 | reverse complement strand
AATGCTTTTTTATTTTAGTTTAGTATTAATCGATTGTTCTACTTTTTGCCTCCAAAACCTTGGAAAAGGCTTTCTTTTGTGATATAATTCACATATAAATACAAGAGAGCTCGTCACACTCGACTCTGTTGACATAAAATCAATCCAGTCCCGTTGTCCCTGTTCTCGGTCAATATAAAGGAGGATAGCTATGAAAGCTGTTGTTGTAAATCCAGAAAGCACTGGTGTTGCTGTTGAAGAAAAAGTGCTCCGTCCACTTGAAACTGGGGAAGCACTTGTAGAAATTGAATACTGTGGTGTTTGCCACACTGACCTCCACGTTGCCCATGGTGACTTTGGTCAAGTACCAGGACGTGTTCTTGGCCACGAAGGTGTTGGTATCGTTAAAGAAATTGCCCCAGATGTGAAAAGCCTTAAAGTCGGTGACCGCGTCAGCGTTGCTTGGTTCTTTGAAGGATGTGGCACTTGCGAATACTGTACAACTGGTCGCGAAACCCTTTGCCGTACAGTGAAAAATGCTGGCTACTCAGTAGATGGTGGTATGGCTGAACAATGTATCGTAACTGCAGACTATGCTGTTAAAGTTCCTGACGGACTTGATCCAGCCCAAGCTTCTTCTATCACATGTGCTGGCGTAACAACCTATAAAGCTATTAAAGAAGCAAAAGTTGAACCAGGCCAATGGGTTGTCCTTTATGGTGCTGGTGGGCTTGGAAACCTCGCAGTTCAATATGCTAAAAAAGTATTTAATGCTCATGTCATCGCAGTTGATATCAACAATGACAAACTTACCCTTGCAAAAGAAGTAGGTGCTGACATTGTTATTAACGGCCTAGAAGTTGATGATGTACCTGGACTCATCAAGGAAAAAACTGATGGCGGAGCTCATTCAGCTGTCGTAACTGCTGTATCTAAAGTTGCCTTCAACCAGGCTGTTGACTCCGTTCGTGCCGGTGGTCGCGTGGTTGCTGTTGGTCTTCCTTCTGAAATGATGGAACTCAGCATTGTGAAAACAGTCCTAGATGGAATCCAAGTCATCGGTTCTCTTGTAGGAACTCGTAAAGACTTGGAAGAAGCCTTCCAATTCGGTGCAGAAGGTTTGGTAGTCCCAGTTGTCCAAAAACGTCCAGTAGAAGATGCGGTAGCCGTTTTCGACGAAATGGAAAAAGGTCAAATCCAAGGACGTATGGTACTCGACTTCACCCACTAATCTAATAGAAACCTATTTTAAAAGTTGGAAGCGTCTTCCAACTTTTTTATATTAAATTTTTAAATGTGGATTCAAAATTACTCCTCAAAAACTCAATATATCAACATCTGCAAATAAAAGCTTTTTAATTTTTTATGATAAATAGTTGCTTTTTAGATGAAAACGGTTTATACTTAAAAAGTCTTAAAGTTTTCTTAAACGAAAACTAAAACAAAAAAGGAGGAATGACAATAATGAGTATCGGAATCATTATTGCGAGCCACGGCGAATTTGCTGCGGGTATTCATCAGTCAGGATCTATGATCTTTGGTGAACAAGAAAAGGTTCAAGTTGTAACCTTTATGCCAAATGAAGGCCCTGATGATCTATACGCTAAGTTTAATAACGCTGTTGCTGCATTTGACGCAGAAGATGAGGTTCTAGTTTTGGCTGACCTTTGGAGTGGATCTCCATTTAACCAAGCTAGCCGCGTGATGGGAGAAAATCCTGAGCGTAAGTTTGCCATCATCACAGGACTGAACTTACCGATGTTGATTCAAGCCTATACAGAGCGCCTCATGGACGCTGCTGCAGGTGTAGAAAAAGTCGCTGCTAATATCATTAAAGAAGCCAAAGATGGCATCAAAGCTCTTCCAGAAGAGCTAAACCCAGTTGAGGAAGTAGCAAGCGCTGCAGCTACTCCAGTTGCCCAAGCTGCTATCCCAGAAGGAACTGTCATCGGAGACGGTAAATTGAAAATCAATCTTGCCCGTCTTGACACACGTCTACTTCACGGCCAGGTTGCAACTGCTTGGACTCCAGATTCAAAAGCAAATCGTATCATCGTTGCTTCAGATAACGTAGCTAAAGACGACCTTCGTAAAGAATTGATTAAACAAGCAGCTCCAGGTAATGTCAAGGCTAACGTGGTTCCAATTCAAAAACTGATTGAGGTTTCAAAAGACCCACGTTTTGGAGAAACACATGCCCTTATCTTGTTTGAAACACCTCAAGATGCCCTTCGTGCCATCGAAGGCGGCGTGCCAATCAAGACTCTTAACGTTGGTTCTATGGCTCACTCAACAGGTAAAACATTGGTCAATACTGTTTTGTCTATGGACAAAGAAGACGTTGCTACATTTGAAAAAATGCGTGACTTGGGTGTTGAATTTGATGTCCGTAAAGTACCAAATGATTCTAAAAAAGATTTGTTTGACTTGATTAACAAAGCCAATGTCAAATAAGCCATTATTTATGAAAGGATTTTAAACATGTCTATTATTTCTATGGTTTTAGTAGTCGTTGTAGCCTTCCTTGCAGGTCTTGAAGGTGTCCTCGACCAATTCCAATTTCACCAACCACTTGTAGCCTGTACCCTTATTGGGCTTGTAACAGGTCACTTGGAAGCAGGGATTATCCTCGGTGGATCGCTTCAAATGATTGCCCTTGGTTGGTCAAATATCGGTGCTGCTATCGCTCCTGATGCTGCACTTGCTTCTGTCGCTGCTGCCATTATCATGGTTCTTGGTGGTGACTTTACCAAGACAGGTATCGGTGTTGCCCAAGCGGTTGCTATCCCTCTTGCCGTTGCTGGTCTATTCTTAACTATGATTGTTCGTACAATCTCAGTTGGTTTGGTTCATACTGCAGATGCTGCTGCTAAAAAAGGTGACTTCGGCGCTGTGGAGCGTGCGCATTTTATTGCGCTACTTTTCCAAGGACTTCGTATTGCGCTTCCTGCAGCTCTTCTCCTTATGGTACCAACTGAAACTGTACAAAGTATCCTTAGTGCTATGCCAGACTGGCTCAAAGATGGTATGGCTATCGGTGGTGGTATGGTCGTTGCCGTTGGTTACGCCATGGTTATCAACATGATGGCAACTCGTGAAGTATGGCCATTCTTCGCTCTTGGTTTCGTTCTTGCTGCCGTATCAGACATTACTCTAATCGGATTCGGTGCTATCGGTGTTGCTATCGCGCTTATCTACCTTCACCTTTCTAAAACTGGTGGAAATGGTGGCGGAGGAGCTGCAACTTCTAACGACCCAATCGGCGATATCCTAGAAGACTACTAAGATAAGAAAGGACTGAAAACATCATGACTGAAAAACTTCAATTAACTAAATCAGATCGTAAAAAAGTTTGGTGGCGTTCAACCTTCTTACAAGGGTCTTGGAACTTTGAACGGATGCAAAACTTAGGCTGGGCTTATACACTCATTCCAGCTATCAAAAAACTCTATACTAAAAAAGAAGATCAAATCGCTGCTCTTGAGCGTCACCTTGAGTTCTTCAACACTCATCCATACGTAGCTGCTCCAATCATGGGGGTTACTCTTGCGCTTGAAGAAGAACGTGCTAACGGTGTGGAAATCGATGACGCTGCTATCCAAGGGGTTAAAATCGGTATGATGGGACCTCTTGCTGGTATCGGTGACCCAGTATTCTGGTTTACAGTACGTCCAATCCTTGGATCTCTCGGTGCTTCACTTGCCCTTACTGGCAATATCTTAGGCCCACTCCTCTTCTTTGTCGCATGGAACTTGATTCGTATGTCATTCTTGTGGTATGTTCAAGAGGTTGGATACAAGGCTGGATCAGAAATCACTAAAGATATGTCTGGCGGTATCCTTCAAGACATCACTAAAGGTGCTTCTATCCTTGGGATGTTCATTCTTGCTGTCCTTGTTCAACGCTGGGTAAATATTAAATTTGCTTTCGATGTTTCCAAAGTTCAACTAGATGAAAAGGCTTATATCCATTGGGATAAATTGCCAGAAGGGTCTAAAGGTATCCAAGAAGCATTCGCACAAGTAGGACAAGGATTGTCTCAAACACCTGAAAAAGTTACTACTTTCCAACAAAACTTGGATATGTTGATTCCTGGACTATCAGGACTACTCCTTACTTTACTTTGCATGTACTTGCTTAAGAAAAAAGTATCTCCAATCACTATTATCCTTGCCCTCTTCGCAGTGGGTATTGTGGCACATGTTCTTCACATCATGTAATCAAGCAACTTAAAAGGAACCAGGTTCTAAAATCTGATTCCTTTTTTCTATACTTTTATTCGGCCAAGGCTCCCATTGGATCCCATGGTGCAAGCACAATTGGTTCTGCTTCGTAAGCAGCTTGTTCTTCTGCTGTCAGCAATTCTTTGCGAACAACGATTTGGTAAGTGTATTCGTTCATCCAAGCGTCTGAGGCAACAAAGTAACCATCTGTACCTACCTTATCTCCCCAAGAGTTTTCAACCTTCCACTTGGTTGACTTACCATTTTCATCCAAGTCAACACCTGTCAAGACCATAGCGTGGGTCATTAAGCTTTCGCTGTAGTCCAAACGTCCAGCCTTGTCTTGAGTGAGTTTAATGTCCATGCTTGATTCAAAGTCATAAACATCTGTCGCAAGAATTCCAGCTTTGCGGTTGCTGAGCTGACCGACATCTGAACCAAACCAAACAGTCTCACCTGCTTGCATTTGAGCAATTGCCAACTCTTTCAAGCGCTCCATAGGAACGTTGATGTAGCGAACCGCACGGCTACCAACCACATTTCCTAACATCTCAACTGTATAAGATTTGCCGTAAGGCTTGTCAGCAGTTGGAGCATTGATAACAGAAACGTAGTCTTCTAGCGGAAGATTGACATATTTCTTGTAAAATTCTTGTGGAGTAATGCTCTTTTCACTTTGGTAGTTGTTATCCTTATCACGATAGGCAAAGTCAAATGTACGTGGTGGAAGGCCTAGTGACATGGCAAGGAAGTTAAAGATTTCTTGCAAGAGGTCTTCTTTTTTAGCTTGAACAGTCGCTTGGTCTGCGCCAGAAGCAAGCAAGTCACGCAAAATTTGAGCATCTTGACGAAGCAATTTGTTGAGAATGGCATTTAGCTCACGACTGCTACTAGATGAAACTGACTCAGGGTAAACTGACTTAGGCACGACACCATATTTTTCAAAGAGAGATACCACCATATCCCATTGACCACCATCTTGTTGAGGTGTTTGAAGTAGGAATTTAACCTTACGGCTCGTCAAGTCTTGGTCTGCAGTCGCAATGACTTGCTCCAAGAACCAGTTTGATTTCTCATACTTGTCCCAGAAGAAGGTGTGGGCCTGTGATAACTCAAAATTTTCTAGTTTGTATTGTGAGATGAGCTTGTGGCGGAAGGTGTTGAGAGCCGCAAACATCCAGCAACGACCAGATGCTTTCTGGTTAGTAACCTTGTCCTTGGTCAAATCCAATGAGAAAACAGGTGTGTTGTCTACATGGCTTTGGCGACGTTCTAGAGCTGCAAAAATTCCGTTGTGGCTGGCAGCATTTTCAATCGCTTGGTATTTTACATTTGCTTCATAATTGGCAAATAGTTTATCAGTAAATGATTCTTGAATTGCGTTCATAGATTCCTCCTTTTATTCTACAGTCTATTATAACTCTTTTCACAAAGGAAGCAACTGAAAAACATAAAAGGAGAGGATATTCTCCCTCACCTTTTTAGAATATAAATCAAATTAAGCAATACTAGCAAGGAGAATTTCTAATTCTTCCTTGGTCAAGCGACGCCATTCCCCTCGTTCTAGGTTCTCATCTAATACTAGCGTTCCCATAGTCAAACGTTGCAAGTCTACTACTTCCTTGCCACAGTAGGCCACCATACGCTTGACCTGATGAAACTTCCCTTCTGCAATGGTCACACGGATTTGGCTCTGATTCTTTTCTGCATCTGTGGAAAGAATCTCCAGTCTAGCGGGCTGACAGGTAAAGTCTTTGAGCGGAATGCCCTTGGCAAATGTCTCCACATCTTCTTGGGTCATAATTCCCTTGACCTGAGCCAGATAGGTCTTGTCCACATGACGCTTAGGTGAAAGAAGAGCATGAGCCAGCTGACCATCATTGGTCAAGAGCAAAAGACCATGCGTGTCAATATCCAAGCGCCCTACTGGGAAAACTTCCTTGCTCCGAGCAATATCATCCAGCAAATCCAACACCGTTCTGTGCTTAGGATCCTCAGTCGCTGAAATAACTCCTTGGGGCTTGTTCATCATGTAGTAGACAAATTCTTCATACTCCAGCACCTGCTCGTCAAAGCGAATCTCATCTCTTTCTTCATCAATCTGCAATTTAGCTGACTTTTCTTTTTTACCATTTACCGTCACGCGCCCAGCCTTGAGCAAGTTTTTGACCTCAGTCCGACTTCCCACAGCGCAGGCAACTAAAAATTTATCTAATCTCATAGAACTATTATATCATACTCAAAAGGAGGCTGGTACAATGACCAACCTCCTTTTCGTTTCATACTCTTCAAAAATCTCTTCAAACCGCGTCAAGGTCGCCTTGCCGTAGATATATGTTACTGACTTCGTCAGTTCTATCTGCAACCTCAAAACAGTGTTTTGAGCAACCTGCGGCTAGTTTCCTAGTTTGCTCTTTGATTTTCATTGAGTATCAGATTTAAGAAATTAACTTCCTCGTCTCCAGAAAATCGCTAAGACAATCATGGAACCTAGTACTGCCGGAATGATGGCAGTTCCTGCTATTATCGGTCCCCAAGTCCCAAAAAGCAAATGCCCTATAAAGGCACCAATCCAACCGAGAAACATTTTCCCAAAGCAACCCATTCGCTCTCCACGATTGGTTAGAGTACCTGCTAAAAATCCCACTAGGAGACCAACGAACATACTTCCTAACATATTATCTCCTTAATTTGCCCAATTCCCATTACGGAAAAGAGGTACTCGCGTTCCATCCTCACGAATACCATCGATATCCATTTGGTTAGAACCAATCATAAAGTCTACGTGAACATCTGAACGGTTAAGCCCTGCAGCTTCAAGCTCCTCTTCGCTCATCTCCGCTCCATCAACAACGCTAGTCGCATAGGCTGCACCGATAGCCAAGTGGTTTGACGCATTTTCATCGAAAAGGGTGTTAAAGAAGGTAATGCCTGACTGAGAAATTAGACTTGGATCTGGTACCAAGGCACATTCACCCAAGGCACGCGCACCCGCATTTTCAAAGACAAGGTCTTTCATAACCTGATCACCCTTCTCAGCAGTGATATCTACGATTTGTCCATCCTTAAAGGTCACCTTAATGCCTTCGATGATATTTCCGTTATAACTAAGCGGTTTTGTAGAAGTGACATAACCATCTGCACGACGGAAGTCAGGCGCTGTGAAGATCTCTTCTGTCGGCATATTTGGCAAGAATTCTTCGCCCTGTGCATTGACAGCACCAGCTGATTCCCAAACGTGGTTCTTTGGCAATCCAAGGGTCAAATCTGTCCCTGGCGCTGTGTAGTGAAGGGCTGAAAATTGCTCTTTATTAAGCATATCAGCCTTGCTCTTGAGGATAGCTGCATGCTCTTCCCAAGCCTTAACAGGATCTGCTTCGTAGACACGGCAAGTTTTGAAAATTTGGTCCCAAAGGAGATCGACTGCTTCTTCATCGCTCGCAGCATTTGGAAAGACTTTCTTAGCCCACTCAAGTCCAGCAGCGGCTGCTACAGTCCAGCTAACCTTGTTAGATTGAGTTGCGATACGCATAGGCTTCATGGCAAGTCCCATAGCTTTAGCAGAAGCTGAAAGCTTGTCAGCGTCCACTCCGTTCAAGGCACCTGGATCAGATGAACGAACTCCAAGACGGCTAGCCTTGTTCTCCAAAAGATAGTTCATCTCAGCAATCTTGTATTCTGGCACATTGTCCAAACGCTCCATTGGCGCATAGAGGAATTTCTCACGGTTAATGACATCATCTGTCCACTGAACGATAACCTCATGTGCACCCAAAGCATAAGCTTCTTTGACGATTAAGTGAGCCAACTCACGTTGCTCCACATCGATAGAGAGAGCCAAAGTGTGACCAGGTTGCACGTTAATTCCGTTCGCAACCAATAATTTCGCATATTTTTCTAGATTTTCTTTAAAATTTGGTAAAACCATGTAATTTTCTCTTTTCTATTTTTATTTTTCTTTCAAAGCAGAAAAGATTCCTGCTAAAGCAATAGCACCTGACAAGAGTGCTGTCGATAGAAGAATTGTACGATCAGCAAGCTCTAATTGATATTCAAAGACCTTCTCAGCCGGCTTATCTTCCGCAAAAATTCTTAGTTTTATGAAATGTCCTTTCTTATTCTTCATGCTCTCCTAGGTAGAGGCGTCGTGCCTCTGGACTATTTGTGAGGATATCTATATAGGTTTCATAGTCATCAGGCAGAGGCTTTCCTAAAGAGATATCTTGTTCTGGATTTATATTTTTCCCATAAAGAAAGCAAAGATAGAGACGTTCGTTGAGTGTTGGAAATACTTCAATAGACATAAGTTCAGCCTGACCTACCCGATCCCAATCCTGTTCTTTGATATCTGATATGATATAGGTTTGGAAGAGTCCCATAAGTGGATTATCTTCTGGTAGTCCACTGTCTTTATCCGCCAGGACCAAAGAACAACGTCTACCAAAACCAGCAAGTTGGCGCTCCCTTCCCTTTACCGAAACAGTAATAGGATGCCCTCCAATATGGCTATAAATCCATTCTTTAGGCAGTTCATAATTTAACAGGGGGGGTAACTTCTTTGACAATCGCTACAGGACTATAGCGTAGAAACTGGCGAGTAACAGCCTTACAAAAGAGGATATCCTCCTCTTTCAAGGTCACTCCCTTCCAATTATTTTCCTCGTTAAAATGGTTGAAAAATACCAGATAGGAATCACGCACCATTTGTGCTAATACGTAAACGCCATTTCGCAAACTTATGGAAATAACTTTCCCTGGTTTCCAGGGTGTTGCTCTTTTTTTCTTTTCCATCATGATACAACCTCAAACCTACACAAGACATTTCAAACTATTAAAACAACTCATCAAACAAACTCAACTGATTATCCTCTGGCATATTTCCAAGAATCCCCATCTCATCCATCTTTTCAACCAAGGTTGATGAGAGTCCGCCACGTTTGCGTAGTTCTGTTTTAGAGAGGAATTCTCCCTCTTCACGCGCTCGCACTAACTGCTTGGCAACGTTCTCTCCCAGACCATCCATTGCTACAAATGGTGGGATGAGGGTATCCCCATCGATAAGGAACTCTGTCGCCTGACTACGGTAGAGATCGAGTTTTCCAAACTTGAAACCTCGTTCCCACATCTCATTGACAATCTCAAGAGTTGTATAAAGATCGATTTCCACATTAGAGGCTTCATTGTTCTTCCGTTTTTCAGAGATTTCTTCCATTCTGCGCTTAATGGCATCCAAGCCCGCACCCATGGTCTTGATATCAAAAGCCTTAGCACGAATGGAGAAGTAAGCACAGTAGTAATAAATGGGATGGTGAACCTTGAAGTAGGCCACACGCAAGGCCATCATAACGTAGGCTGCCGCATGGGCTTTAGGGAACATGTACTTGATTTTCCCACAGGATTCGATATACCACTCTGGCACCTTATTAGCCTTCATAGATTCGATATAGCCATTTCGCTCCTCTTCTGAAATCTTGAGCCACAAACCCTTACGTACCCGTTCCATAATGGTAAAAGCCATCTTAGGTTCGAGACCAGCATGCATGAGGTAAACCATGATATCGTCCCGACAACCGATAACAGTCGATAGGTCCGCTATTCCTTGCTTGATCAAATCTTGGGCATTCCCCAGCCAAACGTCGGTACCGTGAGACAGACCAGACAACTGCAGCAACTCCGCAAAAGTCGTCGGATGCGTCTCGTCTACCATCCCTCGGACAAAGTTAGTTCCAAACTCTGGAATCCCCAACATGCCCGTAGGCGTTCCGATTTGCTCAGGTGTTACCCCTAACACATCAGTCCCAGAAAAGAGGGCCATCACACCTTCATCATCCATAGGAATTTCATTAGGATCAATCCCTGACAAATCCTGGAGTTTTCGAATCATGGTCGGATCATCATGTCCCAGTACATCGAGTTTGAGGACGTTCTCGTCGATATCATGGAAGTTAAAGTGAGTGGTCTGCCATTCAGCCGTCACGTCATCCGCTGGATACTGAACAGGCGTGAAATCATAGACATCCATGTAGTTCGGAATAACAACGATTCCCCCCGGGTGTTGGCCTGTCGTCCGCTTGACACCAGCTGCACCTTGAGCGAGGCGTTCTACCTCTGCATCACGATAAAACTTACCATAATCTCGCTCGTAACCCTTGACAAATCCATAGGCAGTCTTGGCAGCCACCGTACCAACCGTTCCTGCACGGAAGGCATATTCCTCACCAAAGATATCACGCACATCCAAGTGGGCGCTAGGCTGATCTTCTCCCGAGAAGTTCAAGTCAATATCGGGAACCTTGTCTCCATCAAAACCAAGGAAGGTTTCAAACGGAATATCCTGGCCATTTTTGCTGAGTTTGTGACCGCAGTTTGGACAATCCTTATTGGGCATATCAAAACCTGAACCGTACGAACCATCGGTGATAAACTCACTATACTGACACTGACCACAGACATAGTGAGGAGAGAGAGGATTAACCTCCGTAATCCCAATCATAGTCGCAACGAAACTGGAACCAACAGATCCACGGGAACCAACCAAGTAACCCCGTTCATTAGAACGTTGCACCAGCATCTGCGAGGCTAGATAAATCACAGCAAATCCATTCCCCAGAATGGATGTTAATTCTTTTTCAATCCGCAAATCAACAATATCTGGCAGCGGATTTCCATAAATCTCAAAAGCTTTCTTATAGGTCAACTCAGCAACTGTTTCTTCAGCCTTGTCGATGAAAGGCGTGTACAAGTCACCCTTAACAACCTCAACGGGTTCAAAGATTTCTGCCAAGGCATTGGTGTTTTCAATAACCAATTTCCGAGCTAATTCCTCTCCCAAGAAGGCAAATTCATCCAACATTTCATTGGTCGTTCTAAAATGAGCCTTGGGAAGTGGTGCTGGTTGGGCATGTTCCCCATGACCAATAGTCCGGTTAATCATAGCCCCCTGCCCCAAACTACGGACGATAATTTCACGGTAAATCTCTTCTTCTGGTTCGATATAGTGGACATTCCCCGTAGCCAAAACGGGCTTGCCAAGACGGTCTCCCACTTCTATCAAACTTTTGATAATGGTCTGTAGTTCTTCCATATCCTTGATCTGCTCCTTGGCAATCAAGGGAGCATAGATAGCTGGTGGCATGACCTCGATAAAGTCATAATACTTGGCCACCTCAACCGCCGCATCCACACCTTGGGAAACGACTGCATCAAAAACTTCACCTTCGGAGCAAGCTGAACCTAAAATCAAACCTTCCCGATGGGCATCTAAAACCGTTCTCGGAATCCGTGGCACTCCTTCAAAGTACTTAGTATTGGACAAAGAAACTAGCTTAAAGATATTTTTTAGACCTACCTGATTCTTGACATAAATAGTCGCATGCTTGATCCGAGCTTTTTTATAAGAATCTGGACTAATCAAATCAATGTTGAGTCTAGCTAGATCGGTCACACCATGTTTTTCTGCTACCTCTTTGATAAATATAAAGAGCAGACGACCAGTAGCTTCCGCATCGTAATTGGCCATGTGGTGATGTTCCAAGGCCACACCAAAACGCTTGGTCAAAGGCCCCAAACCATGACGTTTATACTCAGGATAGAGATTTCTAGCAAACTCAAGTGTATCAATAACCGGCTGACTAATCCTTGGAAGACCATGACGCTCATAGTTGGCATTCATAAATCCAACGTCAAAGGTCGCATTGTGGGCAACTAGGACCGTATCCTTGCAGAATTCTTGGAATTCTTGCAAAACTTGTTCTAGTGGTTTGGCATTTTTGACATGGTCATCTGTAATTCCAGTCAACTCAGTAGTAAAAGCTGACAAAGGATGCCCAGGATTGATAAATTCATCAAATTCAGCAATGACATTCCCCTTGTACATCTTAGAGGCCGCAACCTGAATCAAATCATTATAGATAGCTGAAAGTCCCGTCGTTTCCACGTCAAAGACCACATAGGTCGCTTCTGACAAGTCCATCCCCACTTCGTTATAGACGATAGGGACACGGTCCTCCACGATATTGGCTTCCATTCCATAGATTAGCTGGATTCCCGCTTTCTTAGCCGCCTTATAGCCGTGTGGGAAAGACTGAACATTTCCATGGTCCGTGATGGCAACCGCCTTGTGTCCCCACTTAGCAGCTGTCGCAACGATTTCTTCAACCTCTGGTAGAGCATCCATGGTCGACATGTTAGTATGAGCATGAAACTCAACCCGACGCTCACCTTCTGGCATCAAATCCTTCCGCTCATAGTGAACAACTTCCTGCACATCCTGCACGTTCATAGTCAAATCGCGTGTGAAGTTATTCATCTCCACATTCCCACGAACTCGGAGCCAAGAATTTTTCTTAATTAAATCAAACTTCTGAGCTTCTTCCTCGTTCTTAACCCACTTTTGCATAGAAAAACTTGAAGTGTAGTCTGTCATTTTAAAGTTGATCAAAACACGCCCTGTTCTGGTCACTTTTTGCTCCACATCAAAAACAACCCCTTCAAAGACCAGACGATTTTCCTCCGTCGTCACTTCGATCATAGGAGTAATCTCCGCCTTGTCCAGCTTAGGTTTAGCTACAGCTTTTTTGGCTTGAAAATCAAAGGCTGGTTTCTCTTCTGCTGGAGGTGGTGCCATCAGTTCTAGTTGTTCCATAGCACGGAGCGCTTCCTCATTGGCAGCTTGAACAATCTGCTTATTTTCAGCATGAAAGGCCTCTTCCTGCTCTTGGGTCAGGACATCATTCTTCTCGACTTGACAATTAAAAGTTGGAAAACCAAACTTTTCAAGTTGTTTCGCTAAATTAGGAAGATGATTTTTCTTAAAGTGTTCCTTATCAATCGCCTCTGAACCTTCAATAAATAGTTGATTGCCTTCAGCACGAACTTGTAAATTTTGATAAAGGGACTTAAAACCTTGACTAGCACATGGCCCTTCAGAAAAAGCTTCTCTATAATAGGCCTGCAAGAGCTGATTTGAAAATTCTTGAGACCGAGCCTTGATTTCGAAAACAGCTTTATTGCCTGTCTTAAAAAATTCTTCGCTCAAACCTTTCTTTAATTCTAAAAAGATTTCAATCGGTAAAATATTAGAAAATACGAAATGAAACTCCCATACCTTACTAACTTTATGAACCACAACTCGCTCAATATCGGCCTGTGATAAAGCAGGATCCTGTCTCATTTCAGCAGGCATCCCCAGTTGATTCATCAAAATTTCAAAACTGTTTGACATTCATTTTCCTCACATTATTCTCCTACTATTTTACCATATTTAGAGGTATTTTCTAAAGACAAAAGGAAGCCACTAAGTGACTTCCTTCTAGAGTGAGGACAGATTAGTCTTCACCTTTGTTTTTCTTAATAATTTCTTCTTGTACTGACTTAGGTACATCTTCGTAGTGGTCAAATACCATCATGAATGTACCACGTCCTTGAGATGCAGAACGAAGAACTGTTGCGTAACCGAACATTTCAGCAAGTGGAACGTAAGCACGAACGATTTGGCTGTTACCATGTGCCTCCATACCATCTACACGTCCACGACGAGCAGTTACGTGACCCATAACATCACCAAGGTTTTCTTCTGGAACAGTGATTGTTACAAGCATCATTGGTTCAAGGATAGCTGGTTGTGCTGATTTAGCAGCTTCTTTAAGGGCAAGTGAAGCCGCGATCTTGAAGGCAGTTTCAGATGAGTCGACATCGTGGTATGAACCATCGTAAAGCTTAGCTTTAACGTCAACCATTGGGTAACCTGCAAGAACACCGTTAGCCATAGATTCTACCAAACCTTTTTCAACCGCTGGGATAAATTCACGAGGAACCACACCACCGACAATTGCGTTTTCGAATTCGAATCCTTTACCTTCTTCGTTTGGAGTAAATTCAATCCATACATCACCGAATTGACCTTTACCACCAGACTGACGTTTGAAGAATCCACGTGCTTGAGTAGAAGCGCGGAATGTTTCACGGTAAGATACTTGAGGAGCACCTACGTTCGCTTCAACTTTGAACTCACGACGCATACGGTCAACAAGGACATCAAGGTGAAGCTCACCCATACCAGAGATAACTGTTTCACCAGTTTCAACGTTTGTTTCAACGCGGAATGTTGGATCTTCTTCAGCCAATTTTTGAAGGGCGATACCCATCTTGTCTTGGTCTGCTTTAGATTTTGGCTCAACCATCAATTGGATAACTGGTTCTGGAACGTTGATTGACTCAAGGATGATTTTAGCTTTTTCATCTGTCAATGAGTCACCAGTAGTAGTATCTTTCAAACCAACGGCAGCAGCGATATCACCTGAATAAACAGTGTCGATTTCTTGACGGCTGTTTGCGTGCATTTGAAGGATACGTCCGATACGTTCACGTTTACCTTTAGAAGTGTTCAATACGTATGAACCTGATTGAAGCACACCTGAGTACACACGGAAGAATGTCAAACGACCTACGAATGGGTCAGTCATGATCTTGAAGGCAAGAGCTGCAAATGGCTCTTCATCAGATGCTGGACGAGTTTCTTCAGCGTCTGTATCTGGGTTAATACCTTTGATTGCTGGGATGTCAAGTGGGCTTGGAAGGTAGTCAATAACCGCATCAAGCATCAATTGAACACCTTTGTTCTTGAAGGCTGAACCACACAATACTGGGAAGAATTCAACGTTGATAGTCGCTTTACGGATACCAGCTTTCAATTCTTCGTTAGTGATTTCTTCACCTTCAAGGTATTTCATCATCAAATCTTCATCAGTTTCAGCAACTGCTTCAATCAATTTTTCACGGTATTCTTGAGCTTGGTCAAGGTATTCAGCTGGGATGTCTTCTTCAAGGATATCTGTTCCAAGGTCGTTCGTATAGATTTCAGCTTTCATCTTGATCAAGTCGATGATACCACGGAAGTCATCTTCAGAACCGATTGGCAATTGGATTGGGTGGGCATTTGCTTGAAGACGATCGTGAAGTGTGCTTACAGAGTAAAGGAAGTCAGCACCGATTTTGTCCATTTTATTGGCAAATACGATACGTGGAACTCCATACTCAGTTGCTTGACGCCAAACTGTTTCAGTTTGAGGCTCAACACCTGATTGTGAGTCAAGAACGGTAACCGCACCATCCAATACACGAAGAGAACGTTGTACTTCGATTGTGAAGTCCACGTGTCCTGGTGTGTCGATGATGTTTACGCGGTGGTTGTTCCATTGAGCTGTTGTTGCAGCAGATGTGATAGTGATACCACGTTCTTGCTCTTGCTCCATCCAGTCCATTTGTGACGCACCTTCGTGAGTTTCACCGATTTTGTGGATTTTACCAGTGTAGTAAAGAATACGCTCAGTAGTTGTTGTTTTACCGGCATCGACGTGAGCCATGATACCGATATTACGAGTTTTTTCAAGTGAAAATTCGCGTGCCATGAGGTTTGTTTCTCCTATTTATTTTTGATTTCTATTCTATTATAACACGATTTTAATAAAAACGGATAGGCAGGACCTACCCGTTCTCAATGTTTTCATGCTATTGTTGGTTTCAACTTACGAGATGGTAAGTTGAGTTATAGCTAATACTAATCGATTTAGCTAATTTGAACTCGGGCTAAAGTTAGTTAGCCGATTTGAGCTGGAACGGGATGCTGTGTGAAAAAGATAAACTTCCTTGTATTCGTCGAATACTGCGTCAGTTTCCTATTTT
>NZ_VMMW01000081.1:0-6213 GCF_013277425.1 Streptococcus sp. 79 | reverse complement strand
AGATGGTTACCTAAGGGAACTAAGAAAACGACTCCCAAAGAAGTCGCATTCATCGAAAATTGGATTAATAACTATCCTAAAAAATGCTTGAACTACAAATCACCCAGAGAAGACTTCTTCATGGCTAACTTGAACTTGAAATTTGGCAAAAGAGAATCAAGATTACTCCTGATTCTCCATTTTTATGCAATATCAAATTTCAATTGGCCTGCTTTGACACCAATCTTAAGTGTGCTGCCTGCCACCAAATCTCCCTTAAGAAGAAGTTCTGCCAACTTGTCTTCCACTTCTGTTTGCAGGGTTCTGCGAAGTGGACGAGCTCCCATCTCTGGGTCATATCCTTGATTTGCCAACAATTTCAGTGCAGAAGCTTGTAATTTCAAGTCAATGCCTTTTTCAGCCAAACTTGCCACTAAAGGTTTGACCATAATCTTCACCACTTCCTGCATATGGTCACTAGACAGGCTATGGAAGACCACCTTTTCATCAATACGGTTGATAAACTCAGGTCTATAAGCCTTTTTCAGCTCTTCAAACATGCGTTTTTCCATATTTTCCTGGTCAAAACGAATATCCTTAGCTCCAAAACCGACGGTCTTGTCATCCCGAAGGGCTGTCGCACCAAGGTTTGACGTCATGATGATAATGGTATTTGAAAAGTCAACCTTGCGGCCCTTGCTATCGGTCAAGACACCATCATCCAAGACCTGCAAGAGCACATTAAAGATATCTGGGTGGGCCTTCTCTACCTCGTCAAAAAGGAGAACGGAATAGGGTTTGTTGCGAACCTTCTCGGTCAACTCCCCACCTTCTTCATAACCCACATAACCCGGAGGAGCTCCATTGAGACGGCTGGCTGCAAATTTCTCCATATACTCACTCATATCAAAGCGGATAAGGGCTGATTCGTCATCAAAGAGAACTTCTGCCAAAGCCTTGGCCAATTCGGTCTTCCCGACACCTGTGGGTCCTAGGAACATAAAAGAACCAATCGGACGCTTGTGACTGCGAATCCCTGACTGATTGCGGCGAATAGCACGGCTAACGCTTGAAACTGCTTGATCTTGACCGATGACACGCTTGTGTAGTTCAGCTTCCAAGTTCAGGTATTTCTTAGCGTCAGTCTGAGTCAGTTTTTGGACTGGGATACCTGACAATCGACTCAAGGTAGTCAAAATATCAGACTCTGTTACCAAGTCTTTATAGACAGGCACTTGCTCTTCTTTTGCGATTAGCTGAGCTGCCTGTTTCCACTTGCCATCCATCAAGGCCTTGTCAGCTGGACTCAAGCCTGAATCGTCTACTTTTACATGCTTAGCCTTATTTTGCACTGTTGCTGCTGCTTCATCTAAGAGGTCTATAGCAGAGTCTGGCAAATGGCGACTAGTCAAGTAACGATGGGCCATCTTAACGGCTGTTTCGACCGCTTCATCTGTGATTTGCACACGGTGATGTTTCTCATAAGTCGCCTTCAAGCCTTGCAAAATGGCCATGCTGTCTGCCACACTTGGCTCTTCAATCGTCACTTTAGCGAATCGACGAGAAAGGGCCGCATCTTTTTCGATGTGTTTTTGGTATTCTTCCTGAGTGGTGGCACCAACCGTTCTCAAAGTTCCACGCGCCAAGGCTGGCTTCAAAATATTGGCCGCATCCAGAGTCGAGTCAATCCCGCTACCAGAACCCATGATAGTGTGGAGTTCATCGATAAAGAGAATTACTTGGCCATCTTCCTCAATATCCTTGATGATATTATTCATACGCTCTTCAAAGTCACCACGGAAACGTGTACCTGCAACGACATTCATCAAATCAAGCTCCAACACGCGCATCTTAGCCATTTCCGCAGGTACATCACCACTAGCAATACGCTGGGCAAGACCAAGCGCCAGAGCTGTTTTCCCGACACCAGCATCCCCGACCAAGACAGGGTTGTTCTTAGTCTTACGGCTCAAGATTTGAATCATACGCGAGATTTCCTTATCCCGACCGATGACTGGTTCTAACTTGCCAGAACGCGCTTGCTCTGTCAAATCATGCGTATAGTCCTCGAGACCACCACTCGGAGTCTGCGGCATGCCCATCATATTGGCCATAGAATTTTGTTTGTCAGCCACAGTACGATGGCGTTGACGTAAAGCCTTGAGGTCTTCACGAGTCCAACCTGCCCGTTCTTCTAAATTTCGACGAAGAGCAGCAATCTTGACCTGATCTTTCTTGTCTTCATAAGAAAAACCAGCCCTCTCCAAAATACGAGTCGCCAAGGCATTGCCATCATGCAAAATCGCATAGAGGACATGCTCTGTCCCTAATACCTTAGCATGGACCACTGACGCTACATACTCTGCTTCGTCAAAAAGAACCTGCAAACGACGGGAGAACGGCAACTCCGTAAAAGTTTCATACTGTCTATAGTCCGTTTCAGTCAGTTCCAAAGCCACCTCTTCTAAACGGTCCATCTCATATGGATAATCGTTTAAAGTCGCCCCTGCCACACTATAACTGTGATTGGACATGGCAATCAACAAGTGCCAAGACTCTAGGTAACCAGCTCCAAAATGACCAGCAACCATGTAGGCACTTTCGATACATTCATTCAATGCTTTTGAATAGTTCATCTTACTTCCCTTTTCTATCTACCTCTTGTATGACCTGGCGTAGCATGTTTGCACGAAGGACTGGAGCTTCTTCTCCTAGAACGCGATCCAAAGCTACTGATACTAGCAAATTCATCTCTTGCTTGGTCATCAATTCCTGCTCAACCAAAAGCTGGAGAATATCCTCATAAGTTTCTTGACTAACTCGCTCGCCAATCGAATAAAGAAGCTCTCGGAGCATTTCATGATGACTAGAAAACTCAATCCGTCCTATACGAATATAACCTCCGCCACCACGCTTACTTTCAACCAAGTAGCCTCTACTTTCCGTAAAGCGTGTCTTGATCACGTAGTTAATCTGACTAGGAACAACCTGGAAGGTATCTGCCAACTGACTTCGTTGCAACTCCACGATACCAGATTGATCTAAAATCGCCTTGATGTAGGCCTCAATATGATCCGATGTATTTTTAAATCTCATTACAAACCCACCTCTCTTTGAACCTTGACTATCTTTGACTATTATACCGAAATTTTCTCATTTTTAAAAGAAAAAGGGCGCTGGTAAAGGATAATCTTCACCAACTCCCTATTTTTCTACTTATTCTAAGCCTAATTCTGCCAAGATTTGACGTTTGTAGGCAATCTTTTGGACTTCCTTGTCCTCATCTTCAGACCAGTCTAGTTTAATTTCTGAAACAATCTGCCCAGGGCGATTTTTCAAGATATAGATGCGGTCGCTGAGATTAAGAGCCTCCTCTATACTATGAGTAATAATCAATGTTGTCAGGTGCAACTGCTTGTGAATCTCAAGGTACCAAGCGTGTAGTTCCATCTTGGTCATCTCATCCAAGGCGCTAAAAGCCTCGTCTAAGAGAAAGAGCTTGTGCCCGAAAAGGTAAGTTCGAAGCAAGGCTACACGCTGGCGCATCCCGCCACTGAGTTCATGAGGGTATTTATCTCTTACAGCTGTCAACTGGAAGGTCGCAAGAATTTCATCCGCCCGGGCAATGGCTTCCGCCTTATCCACTTTTTGAATCAAGAGGGGCAGAATGATATTTCCAAGCACCGTCTTGTGCTCCAAGAGCAAGTCCTTTTGCAACATATAACTCACGCGCCCCTTGGGATTTTCTTCACCATCCAGGACAATTCTCCCAGACTGGACTTCTAAAATCCCAGCGATTAGATTAAAGAGAGTGGTCTTTCCAACACCGCTTGGACCTAGGATAGAAACCACTTCACCTGAAGTCACCTGCAGATTGATGTCCTCTAAAATCCTCTCCCGACCATAGGCATAACTGACGTGTTCTAGTCTTATTTCTGTCATTATTTCACAAATTCGTTGGTGAAGCCTTTATCTGTCAAATCTTCTTTAAGGATACCATTTTCTTTATCCCATTTGTAGAAAGCATTCCAGCGAGCTGCATCAAATTGACCCCATTTTTCCTTGTCGCTTGCGTATTCTTTTGACAAGTATTTTTGAGATTCGATGACAAAGTCACGTTTTTCCTGAAGTTCAGGTGCATTCTTGATGAGGATATCAGCCGCTTCTTCTGGATGCTCCATAGCATATTGGTAACCTTTTTTGATGGCTTGGATGACTTTACGAGCTTCTTCTTTGTTATCTTTCAGATAGTCGTTGTTTGCGATGATAACTGGTGAATAGTAGTCAAACTCCTTGACATAGTCTTTCAAATACATGAAGTTAGCATCTACACCTTGAGATTTAGCAAGTATACCATCCCAACCGTAGTAAATCCAAGCAGTGTCAAAGACACCATTGGCAATAGGTGTGATAGAGTTTGAGTCGTTATTTGGTACTTTTTCTACCTTCTCAAAGTCCCCACCTTGTGATTCTACCAATGTTTTCAACATAGCAAGTTCAGTTGGGTCATTCCAAGTCCCGTATTTCTTACCAACCAAGTCTTTTGGACTGCTTACATTGTCAGATTTACGTGAGATGATTCCTGATGTATTGTGTTCAACAATAGCTGCAACGGCAGTGATTCCTGCTCCTTTTTCCAATTTTTTAGCCATGTAGTCTTGGAAATACACTGCAAATGGTGCCTTACCATTGATAACCAAGTCAGATGAGCTTTCTTCTGGTGGCAATTTCAAATCAACATCCACTCCAGCTTCTTTGAAATAACCTTTTTCCTTGGCAACATATAGCCCTGTGTGGTTAGTATTTGGTGTCCAGTCTAGGATAAAGTCGATCTTCTTGAGTTCTGCCTCTTTGTTATCCTTAGAAGCAGTTCCTTGACCACAAGCTACAAGCACGACAGCTACAAGAGCTGTTAAAACAGTTAAAAACACTTTCCATGTTTTCTTCATTTTGATTTCCTCTTTTCTTTTTTGAAACATTCTTATTCTACGAACGTTTCCATTTAATAACATATTTTTCACTGACATCAACCAGCTTCATACCGAGAAGACTGATAATCGATACCAGAATAATAATAGCAAACATGGTATCATACTGAAACAGTTTCTTGGACTGAATCATGTAGACACCTAGTCCTTCAAAGCCTCCCAACCACTCAGATACCACTGTTGTGATAAAGGCGTAGGAGACACTGACCCTCAGACCTGCATAAAAGTAAGGCAGGCTGACTGGAATTTTAAAATGCCACAGGATTTGCCAAGGCTTGGCCCGCATCAGACTAAACAAGGTCAGCATATCCTTGTCACAATGCCTAAAGCCGTCCAAAATACTGACGATGATAGGAAAAGTTGTTGTCAAGATAATCAAGACAATCTTGGGCAGAATCCCATAACCTAGCCACAAGACCAGAATAGGGGCTATGGCAATGGTCGGGATAGTCTGAACAACCACCATCATAGGGTAAATCAGGTCATTGAGCCAAGTCAAACTATCCATGAGCACAGCCATGAGACAGGCAATCAAGACTCCCAAAATCAGCCCCAGTAAAGCCACTCTCAAAGTCGCCCAGCTATGGTGCCAGAGAAATTCTCTATCACGCACAAAAGACTGGAGGATTTCAAGAGGTGTCGGCAGGATAAACTTGGGGAGAAGTTTAAGAAAACCTGCTAACTGCCAGATTGACAAGACTCCCAGAAAACCCAATAGACTAATGTGTCGTCTCAGCATACTTTTCAAGCTTCTCATCAATACTTAAAATCTCTCCTACATTTATTTTGACATTGGCAAAGACATTATCTGCCTCCTGCCCTGCCACTTCCAGCGCTTCTTTTAGAATGCGCATAAGCTCATCAAACTCCCCTTCCAAGACCGTTTCAAATGGTGTCACCACCATGGTCACTTCTTGAGCTTGCAGATAAGCAATGACCTGATCAATAACAGCTATCCGATCAATCCCCTGTGCTAGGGGTAAAACTTGCAAGGCGATGCTTGCTTTCATAAAAACCTCCTCTTCTCGTTTTCCTTTGACAAAAAGAAAAACCTTTACCATATATGGAAAAGGTGCAAAATCAGACTAAGTATCGTTCCCTCCGCTGGCATTACCCAGATCAGGTGCGGTCGAAGTTTAACACTTCCTCTCAGACTGTACACAGACTCCCATATATTATATGTATATATGATAGCGCAAAATAAGAAAAATGTCAAGGAAATTGCTTAATCGAGTAGGGGATAATC
>NZ_VMMW01000080.1:0-509 GCF_013277425.1 Streptococcus sp. 79 | reverse complement strand
AGAGCTGGTCCGAGGAGGATAGGGAAATGTTTAGTCAAGTACGTATGCGAGAAGAACAAGCCTTGTTAGCACAGGAATATGCCTTGGAATAAGCGGAGGAGAAGGGCTTAGAACGTAGTCGTGCAGAAGGTATTGAACAGGGACTAGAACGCGGTCGAGCTGAGGGTATCGAAAAAGGTTTAGAGAGAGGTCTTGAGCGTGGGCGAGCAGAAGGAGTTGAACAAGGACTGGAGCTCGGGAAAGCTGAAGGTAGTTTCGCCATGTTAGCAAATCTAGTCCGCCAAGGTCTTCTGACTTCTGAGGTTGCTAGCCAGCAGTTGGGCATAACCGTCGCTGAGTTTGAGGAGTTATTGAAAAAATACAAATAAGCCCTAAAAAATACAGAGAAACCAGCAAAGACGAGGTTCGCAAGCCCTGGTTGGAGTTTTTTGGGAATAAACCTTTTACCCAAGAACCCGAGCGAGCCATCAGCCAAGCAGACCAACTGCTAGACTACAAGAGCTGGTCCG
>NZ_VMMW01000008.1:0-49928 GCF_013277425.1 Streptococcus sp. 79 | reverse complement strand
TAGACTTCCTGCGAAACAATATATGGTATAATAGTTCTATGGATTATGAAGCAAGTGAACAACTAACTGATGCACGATTTAAGCTCCTGGTTGGTGTTCAGTGCACGACTTTTGAAGAGATGTTAGCTGTATTAAAAAGAGATTATCAAGGTAAACACGCAAAAGGGGGACGAAAACCTAAACTAAGCCTAGAATACCTTCTTATGGCGACTTCAATATGTGCGAGAATATCGAACTTATGAAGAAATTGCGGCTGATCTTGGTATCCACGAAAGCAACTTAATCCGTCGGAGTCAATGGGTTGAAGTAACTCTTGTTCAAAGTGGTTTTACGATTTCAAGAACTCCTCTCAGTTCTGAGGACACGGTAATGATTGATGCGACGGAAGTAAAAATCCATCGCCCTAAAAAACAATTAGCGAATGATTCTGGTAAAAAGAAATGCCACGCTATGAAGGCTCAAGCGATTGTCACAAGTCAAGGGAGAATTGTTTCTTTGGAGATCACTGTGAACTATTGTCATGATATGAAGTTGTTCAAAATGAGTCGCAGAAATATCGGACAAGCTGGTAAAATCTTGGCTGACAGTGGTTATCAAGGGCTCATGAAGATAGATCCTCAAGCACAAACTCCACGTAAATCCAGCAAACTCAAGCCGCTAACAGCTGAAGAGAAAGCCTGTAACCATGCGCTATCTAAGGAGAGAATCAAGGTTGAGAATATTTTTGACAGAGTATAGTAGATTGAAACTAGAATAGTACACCTCTACTTCTAAAACATTGTTAGAAATCGATTTGACTGTCTTGATCGATTTGTCCTGTTCTTATTTCATTTCACTATAAAAACGTTTAAAATGTTTTCAACAACCTATCGAAATCATCGTAAACGCTTCGGCTTACGAATGAATTTGATTGCTGGTATTATCAATCATGAACTAGGATTCTAGTTTTGCAGGAAGTCTAATAATGAAAATAAAGGACTAAAGTAATAACTCTAAATATATCTGATTTTTATAGGACGTTTCATAAAAAAATCTACATACCTAGAGTCCTATTTAGTTATGTATCTTACATAAAGAGAAAGGAATTAATTATCATGAAATTATCTTTGTATAGTGAAGTTGACCATTACCATTCTTTAAGTTCTTATTCTTTAAATGATATTACACATACTGATACCCCAAAAAATATTATTGAAAAGTCTAAAAAAGATAAGTATAGATACCCAATAGTAATACTTAATAAAGAACATAAAGTAATTGGATTTTTTTGCCTACACCTAAACACTGGTCCTAAAGAGTATGGCTATTATCAAAATGATTATGCGCTTATTAGAGGATTTTCTATTGATGATAATTTCAGAAATCAAGGATATGGTTCTAATGCTCTGAATAAAATATTTGAATTCATAGACTCAACTTTAAAATTAGAAATTAACCATATTGTATTGGCTGTAAATGAAAAAAATATATTGGCTCAAAAAGCATATAGAAATTCAGGTTTTTTTGTTGTGAAGAAAGATTTAGAAGGAAAAAAGGGGAAATTAATTATTATGGAGAAAAGCAGAAACTAGTATCATTTCTAGTTTCTGCTTTTCACTAAGTCTGCTATAAATTTAGTATTCTAGCTTATTTGCATATTTTGAGAGGAATAATCTATATACTAAACTTTTATGTTTATAATTCATTCCTTTCGTTTCACTCAAGGCACAAGACAGAATGAAAAAGTGGTGTGCTCTTTATTTTGTTTTATAATAATAGTGAGAAAGTCTATCACTACTACAAATCACGGGGAGGTGAATAAGTGAGTGATACAGCCACTACCTCGCATATTTATAGGTGTCATTCTTTCCATCAAGCACAAGAACTGTGACTAGGAGAACGTAAACTTATAATTGAATAAGCGAATCGTTTGTGAAAAGGAAAGAATAGTCAAGGGATAGGCAGACTCAAATTTGGTGAAGGGAGACTCCTCATGTTAAAAACCAAATTTCAATTTAAAAAATTTTAAAATTTGTTTCGCATTTACTACTCCTTGCATTTATATTGGATTGATTAACAGAACCTTTCGCGATGTTCCTTAGCAACTTCTTTGTACTAGGAAAATTTAAAAATTCGGATAGGTAGCTACCCCGATTATTCACAAAAAAAGCATCCAAAATTTCTTTGTCTGATAGAAGATCAATCTGTTTCTCGACTGCTTGACAAACCAAGTTTGCAAGGAAGATATTTTTAGGGGAATCAAAAGTTTCTGCTTTGTGGTTAAAATCATGTCTCATATTTTTAGTTTAGCACAAAATAGCTTGATTGGCTAGGAATTCTCTTTCTTTTCAACCTTCTCTTCTGATTTTTTCTTCTCTGCTTGATTACTTGAATCAGTCACTACCTCTTCCTTTTTCTCTGTTTTCTCTTCTTTGATTTTGACTGAAGGAAACAGAAACTCATATTGACTCTTCGGCGTACGAACCCTTGTCACCAAGCTTGTTTTCTTATTTTGATAGCTCACCTGACCCAGATTAAAGGTCTGTTCCCCACTTTCTTGCTCAACCTTATCTTTGGCTCGATTGGCCATGGCAAAAGCGACCAGCTTTTCTTTATTTAAAGCGTAGTCTTGATAGTGGGCGACTTGTCGGTTCAAGTAAAATTGTAACAAAAGACTAAAGATGGCTGCCATGGTGACTGCATAGAGGAGAACACCTGCCTTAACTTTTTTCTTTTTCCACACGATAGATGAACTCCCTTTCTAAGCCTTTTTGGAATTGAAAACGAAAGCGAACCACTTGATTCTCCTCTGTAATATGCGCAGATTTGAGACCATAAACCATAGGCTGATAGCCTCGACCACTAGAATCTGTTTTACGAAAATCATCTGATCTGGACTTGCCAATGGCTATGTCCTTGCCATCTTGCTTCATATAGAGACGATTGCCCTCCACTTTTTCGAACTGCGAACGGTCTAATTCTGCTTCCAACTGGTCCACAAACAAGAGCCACTCTTTTTGCTCGCTCTGTTGCTGGTAGCGAACTTCTGAAATGAGAAGCTGACTCATGGCTTGAAAGAGGAGTAAGCTTCCACTGATGACAATGAGGGCAATCAGGGATTCTAATAAGGTAAAAGCCTTGACCTTATGGCTCTTTGATAGCCAACAACTGTTCTGAACCATGGTAGACCTCCAATCCCTTTTCACTAGAAAACACCTGAATCTCAACTCCGTTTATGTTTACCTGATTTTGACCTGTCTGCAAGGCCATCTTAGCTACCCTCAAGACTTCTTCCTTTTGCAAGATTTTTGCTTCTTCTTGCCTATTCTTTTGAATTTGTCCCAAAAGGAGGGTCGCAATGCTGGCAAAGATAGCTAGAGCGACTACTGCTTCCAGTAAAATCACTGCCCTAATTTTTTGTTTCCTTAATGCGTTTAATTTTTCCATTTCCTAAATATAATTGATAGCGAATCGCTCCTTTACTGGTCTGAAATTCAACCTTAGCCAGAGACGAATTGCCCCCAGCTCGGTCAAATGTAATACTTTGGTCTGATGGTGCCTGAATCCCTTTGGGGACTATCAACTTTTGACTGCCATTGCTAATCGTCTGCCCATCTAAGTTCAGACTAGTCTTTTGCTGACTGGCTACACTGCGTTTTTGAGTTTCCCGATAAAGTTCTTCAAACTCCATAAAGAAAATCTGCTCCTCTACCGCCGCAAAAGTAGACTGGACAGAGCCTGACAAACCCAAGGCAAGGATACTCACAAGTCCCAAAACCAAGAGACTTTCAAGCATGGTAAAGGCCTTAATCCGCGACCGTTTGAGTCTTATTTTGTTTTTCATGATATTCTTTATAAGCTTTAGCTTGCTCTTCTGTGATTCGCCCATCTGCTTGTAACTTACTTAGACTAGCATCTTCATTTTTATCCAAGCTATAAAGCTCTGCCTGGCTTTCCACCACCTTAACAACAGCAGCTTTTCCTTTGTCATTGACTGCTTCTTTTTGCTTGGTCAGATTAGGTACAAAGAGTAATAGAAGCACGCTGATGATGAGCAAGACCACCAACATCTCTACCAGAGTGAAAGCTTTAACCTTAGCTTTTTTCAAGAATGTCATCATTTTTTTCATGTTAAAAATTTACCTCCATATTTTGATACATGGGCATGAGCATTGCCGCATAAAGTAAAACGATAATCAGAGCCACAAAGATAAAGACCAGTGGCTGCACCAAATTCATGGTGCGGTTGACTCGGGTAAAAAAGGCTTCCCAAGTTTTTTCAGCATAGATTTCCAACTCACTACCCAGCTTGGACTTGACTTCCCCATACTCGATGATGAGACTCAACTCCTTCTTAAAGAAAGGATAGGTTCCTATCGTCTGAGAAAATTCTCGGCCATTTTGCAGGGCTTGAGCCAGGTCTTGACCGATTTCTTTAAAGAGCTGGGAACCTTGTTCCTGCATCATTTGAAAAATCTGCGTCAGCTCCATTCCCTGCGAAATCATATTCCCCCATTCACGCGCATAATAGGCTGTCAGATAGGTCTGCACAAAAATTCCAAGAAAGGGAAGGCGTGCTAAGATAGAAAAGACACGCATCTTAGAATTTCTTTTATAGAAAGTGAGTGCTAAAAGGGCAAGTACGGAAACAAACCCTACCATACCTAGAAAAATTTGTGGCAGATTGCCAATAATTTGGGTGGCAATATTACTACTATCCAGTTGTGGTAGTAGATAGTTCCGTAGTCCCAGCATGATTAAGAGAAGAAAACCCAGCAAAATCAAGGGATAGGTCGCTACTTCAATTAGTTTTTTCTTGACCTTGGCCAGATTGTCTAGATACTCTTCTATCTTTCCCAAACTCAGGTGGAGATTTCCATGGACTTCCGCTAGGGATAACTGAGTGACAATGGCACTTGAAAAGCCCAAACTAGCCATCATTTCTGAGAATGATTTCCCCTGAGACAAGCCCGTGCGCATCTGGGTCACACACTGCTTGTCCAACAAAGCACTCCTATCTAAAAAGGAGATGGTCTCCACCAGATGAAAACCGCTGGAAAAGAGATTGTTAAACAAGGTGATGATATTTTTTTGCTTAGCTGTAGCTAATTTTTTCCGTTTCAGCCTGAAGACTTGTGATATGTCCATCTTTAAGAAGCTGGTCAATCTGTTCATTCCAGCTAGTTGGCTGGTGTTCTTGATAGTCTTTGTTTGCAAAGTCAACGATTCCTCCTCCCCCGATTAATCTCTGGTAGCAGACTCCCTGCAGAACGACTGCCAATTCCTCTTCACTCACACCCAACTCCAGCAGGCGCTCATAAACACCTCGAATACTCTTGGCATGAATGGTTGAAAAGACTGTCGCCCCTGTCAAACTAGCTCTGACCACTGCACGCGCCGTCTCGCTGTCACGAATTTCTCCGATAATCAAGAGATCTGGTCGATGACGCAAGGAAAGTTTGATCAGATTTTCATAGGTAAGCCCAATCGCTTCATTCAACTGCAACTGGAGCATGTTGTCCTGCTTGATTTCGACAGGATCTTCGATGGACATAACTTGCTGTCCTTTAAAGAGATATTTAGCCAATTCGTGCATCAAGGTTGTCTTGCCACTGCCGACTGGGCCAGCAAAGAGATAGAGACCACGTCGCCTGTACTGCTTGCCCAGTTCTTCAATATCCTGAAACCAAAAATGCAACTCCTGCTCCTCATCGTGCAACAAGCGAATGACTAAACTCTCATGTCCTCGATAATCGCCTACAGTAGATAGACGTAGAGATGCCATCTTCTGGTCATAGGCATAATCACAGGAACCCAGTTGGCTACGTCGCTTTTCTCCCACATTCATACCCGCCACAAACTTAAAGTGACTGATGACGGCCGCAAACTTTTCAAAATCATAACAACCGATTTTACAGCGCTCGTCTCCTATCCTCATATGAAGCTCATAGGCGTCTAACTTAGGGACAAAATAAATGTCTTGCGCACCTTTTTTCCGGGCCGAACGAATGATTTCTTGTGCAATTTCTTGAACCATACTTACCTCCTCACCTATACTATTCGCAAAGATTTGGAAAAATAAAAAAAGTAACTCCAAAAAGTTACTTTTTCTCTATTTTAATTTCATACGGCAAGAACGGTGCCTTTCCTTACCAGTTTGCTTTTCATAACCTGGACGTAGTTTTTCATCTGGGATAACCTGCTCATCCTGTAATAGAGCCAAAGAATGGTATTGTTGTAAATAGTCATCACATTCATCACACCAGCGTTGGTCTTCTGGATCCCAAAAAATGGTCATCAAGTCACTTCTGCTTTTATAAAGAGGGGATTCTTGTTCTAATTTAAACCAGCAAGTTTTGTAGTATTTGAGAGCATCATAATACTGGTCAAATTTCTTACTAGCTATAATATCTTCTTCCCAACCTTCTAAGAACCACCAGGGTTCAAAATCTCCGTACATTTCTATAACACGATACATATTCATTCATTCCTTTGTACCGTATATTATAACCAATTCCGCTAAACAAGGAAAGAAATATGCTCATCTCTTAATTTTTTGATAAAAAATCCAGCCATCCTATGATGACTGAATTTCTATTTGCTTATGTTCCAAAATCTTTTTACTACCTAGGCTTCAGAAATATCGTTTTCGATGATGACCTTAATTGCATGGTGGTCTGCTGCCTTACTGAAGACTTCATAGGCTTTTTCAATTTCACTTAGTTTGAAATAGTGAGTTACCAATTTTTCTGGTTCAATCTTATGACTTTCAAGTGCTTTCAACAATTGTGGAGTTGTATTTGTAGATACCAAACCAGTTGTTACATTGATGTTGCGAATCCAAAGCTTGTCCAAATCAAATTCAACTGGTTTACCATGCACACCACAGTTGGCAACTGTTCCGTCTACACCGATAATCTTTTGACAGAAATCAAATGTTGCAGGAATACCAACAGCTTCGATAACAACATCTACACCACGACCATCTGTCAAATCATAAATTTCTTTAATGGCTTTTTCAGGATCTGAAGAATTAACCTTATGAGTCGCACCGAATGATAGGGCAGTTTCCAAGCGGTTATCATCTAGGTCTACCATAATCAATTGAGCTGTCAAAAGTGCAGCCAATCCAACTGGTCCTGAACCAATAATAGCTACGCTACAACCAGGTTCCACTTCCCCTTTTAAGACACCAATTTCATATCCAGTAGGCAGAATGTCTGATAGCATAACCAAGGATTCATCTGACAAGTCTTCTGGAGTATGGTAAAGAGTGTTATCTGCATGAGGGACACGTAGATATTCAGCCTGCATACCATCAATCAAGTGACCGAAAATCCAGCCCCTTCGTCTTCACAGTGGGCATAAATTCCTTTTTTACAGTAGTAGCATTTACCACAGGCGCAGACACAAGAAATCAAGTCCTTGTCGCCTTTTTTGAAGTTAGAAACTCCTTCCCCAACTTCTTCAACAATCCCAATCCCTTCGTAGCCAAGAATGGTACCACTTTGACAAGCAGGAACATCCCCTTTGATAATATGGAGGTCTGTTCCACAAATAGTATTTTACGATACGCACAATAGCGTCTGTTGGCTTGCGAATAACTGGTTTATCTACATCAACAAAAGAAGCAAGTCCTGGTTTAACATAAGTATAGGTTTTCATAAAGCACTCCTCCGTTTTTTAAATGTACTATTTATAATATAATTGCAAGCCTTTTCAATTGGCTCTTTAGGTATTTTTGTGATATTTTTAACTTTTTTATTTACCGGTAAAGCAATGTAGATAAAAAAGCAGAAGCTAGCCTCTAACTTCTGCCTTCTCTCTTATGACTCATCTCCAATTTTTCTGATACCTGCAACAAAAATCGAAGATAATAATAATTGGGTAACACTCAACTGATCAAATCCAAAAATGTAATGTTCTAGCAAATGAAATAAGAAAACAAACAAAAACAAAGATAATAAAATCTTACACATAGATTTAAGCCCAGAAATTAATCCGTCCATTATTTGGATATACATCCCTAGCATCAACCCATTGAGCTACCGCATAACCTACATTGTAGAAAATGTTAATATAATCAAATATACGTTCAAGAAGTTCAGCTAACCGATTGCTATAAATGCCTAAACGAATAGCAGCTTTTTTAGCTACCCTACTTAAAGTAGCTTTAGCAACTGCCAATCCTTTTTTCTTTACCAAATTACCAATGCCTGCCACACCACCGGAAATAGCAGTAGCAATTAGATTTTCTACTTTTTTAAACTTTTTTCATTTTTTCAAGTACAGTTTTTCAAATTATAGTAAAAAGAGCCAGAATTATACTGACTCTTCTATTGATTATTAAACTTAGAAGCACGTTCTTCTCCCCACCAATAGGGCATTAGTTCTGCGACTTTCACTGTCTTTCTTGTATCGTAGTCCATCATGAATTCTGCATCTTTATTTTCAGCGTTCAACTCTAAAAGGAATTCTCTGCAAGCGCCACAGGGCATTCCTGAACTTCCACCATAAGGTGCTTTATCTCGAAAGGCTAATACTTTCTTAACCTTAGTTTGTCCTGAAAATTGGTACATATTGAAGAGGGCCGCCCGTTCTGCACAGAGATGGAAAACACCACAGGTTCCCTCCATACAGAAACCTGTAAATATTTGTCCATCTTCTGCTTCTACTGCAGCTACAACATGATTGGCATAAACAAAGTCTGATACTTCATGTGGATTGTATAGTTTCTGTGCTTCTTCGTACATCTTTTCCCAGATGTCCATTATTGTACCCTTCTTACTTAGAGATTTCCTTTAACATATTTTCGATATGCTGGATTGATTTTTCACGTCCAAGCAAGAAAATTGTATCTGGTAATTCTGGTCCATGCATTTCACCTGAAACTGCGATACGAATAGGCATGAAAAGATTTTTCCCTTTAATACCTGTTTCCTTTTGGACTGCTTTAATTTGTGGGAAGATATTCTCTGTCACGAATTCATCATCTGTCATCACTTCGAGTTTTGCTTTGAAGGCTTCAAGAACTGTTGGGACTGTTTCACCTGCCATGACTTCTTTCTCAGCCTCAGTTAATTCTGGGAAGTCTGAGAAGAAGAGGTCTGTCAATGGGATAATCTCATCTACTGATTTCATTTGTGGTTTATAGAGCTCAACTAATTTTTCAGCCTTGTCAGTCAATCGACCTGCTTCTTCTAGGAATGGTTTTGCCATTTCAAAGATAGTTTCTAGGTCTGCATTCTTGATATAGTCATTGCTCATCCAGTCTAGTTTTTTCTGGTCAAAGGCTGCTGGAGACTTGCTGAGGCGATTTTCATCGAACAGTTTAATGAGTTCTTCACGAGAGAAAATCTCATCTTCGCCACCTGGGTTCCAACCAAGAAGAGCAATAAAGTTAAAAACTGCTTCTGGAAGGTAACCTTTCTTACGGTAATCTTCTATAAATTGAAGTGTATTAGTATCACGTTTAGATAACTTCTTACCAGTCTCAGAGTTGATAATCAAGGTCATGTGACCGAACTCTGGAGCTTCCCAACCAAGTGCTTCATAAACCATGAGCTGTTTTGGTGTATTAGCGATGTGGTCGTCTCCACGGATTACGTGAGAAATCTGCATATCATGGTCATCGATGACAACGGCAAAGTTGTATGTTGGATAACCGTCTTTCTTTTGGATAACCCAGTCACCACCGATATTGCCACCTTCAAATTCGATATCACCTTTGACCATATCATGCCACTTGTAGATACCTGTCTCATTGACAGCCAAACGAACAGTTGGGATGATCCCTGCTGCTTCACGTTCTGCGATGTAAGCTGCTTTTTCTTCTTCACTCATACCAAGGTATTCATTGATGTAGCGTGGTGTTTCGCCAGCTACTTCTTGGCGTTCGCGTTCAGCTGCCAACTCTTCTTCTGTAACGTAAGATTTATAGGCTTTTCCTTCAGCTAATAGTTGGGCAATGTATTTTTGATACAAGTCCAAACGCTCAGACTGGCGATAATTCTCATGTGATTCTGGACTTTCATCCCAATCCATGCCTAACCAGCGAAGGTTTTCAAGTTGTGAACGTTCACCATCCTCGACATGGCGTTTACGGTCAGTATCTTCGATACGAATGAGAAATGTTCCACCATGATGGCGCGCATACAAGTAATTAAACAATGCTGTACGGGCATTCCCGATGTGTAGTAGTCCTGTTGGACTTGGTGCGTAACGTACGCGGATATCTTTTGACATAGTTTCTCCTATAAAGTCTCTAGGCGTCTGCCTTTTTGCTCTCTATATTATATCACAAGTCTTGGCTGAGTCCAATTTCTATGGATAAAGAGAGTAAAAAGAGTGGACAAACCACTCTTTTCTTCTATTATTACAGACGTGCGTTAAGTTCTTTGCTCAATTCTTCAAATCCTGGTTTTCCAAGAAGGGCGAACATGTTACGTTTGTAGGCTTCAACACCTGGTTGGTCAAATGGGTTGATAGCATTCAAGTAACCTGAAAGAGCGATAGCCAATTCGAAGAAGTAGATTGTATAACCAAGAGTGAAAGCGTCTTGCTCAGGCAGTGTCACAAACATATTTGGAACTCCACCATCAGTGTGTGCTAACAGCACCCCATCTGTCGCTTTTTTGTTTACAAAGTCAACGTCTTTTCCTTGAAGGTAACCAAGACCGTCCAAGTCTTCTGCCAATTCAGGAATCAGCACATTTTTGCGAGGTTTATCTACACGGATAACTGTTTCAAAGAGGATACGAGTTCCTTCTTGGATAAATTGACCCAATGAGTGCAAGTCAGTTGAGAAGTTAGCTGAAGTTGGGTAGATACCTTTTTGGTCTTTTCCTTCTGTTCAGGCACCCCTTGTAGATGCATCTGCTGGAAATTCCCTTGCACTGGCTGGCTAGTTTGATTGACTTGCCAAGCCCTTTGCGCTTGACCTTGACCGTCTTATTCTGGCATGCTTTTCTCCTTATAAATTTTGTTGATTTGTCATATTGCGAAAACATTGAAAAACAATGACAAATTTCACAATATTATAATATAAATTATTTTTCCTATCAAAAAAGAGAGTGGGAAAGAACTTCAAACAAGTTAAAAAGTTCGTCTTCCACCTCCCCCCGCACAGTTGATCAGGCAATCTTTGGGACTTACAAAGCGAAGGAAGATGCCAATCAACCACTAAGTTATCTGTTTTTTTAAATTTAGACTCAAAAGCCTGGACTTTTTGCCCAGGCTCTGATTCAAGTTTTTAGACTCTTATTTTTCTAGTATTCTTAATTAGATATTTTATCTTACTTAGGCAGCTTCGAAAATCTGAATGGTAGAACCTTTCTCAAGTACTACTGCTTGGTCTGCTGCGACATGGAGTGTACCAGGAAGGCTCCCCTCTTTTGAACCATCAAAAGAAATCGTGATATGCCCCAGTCCAGTTAAATTTTTTTCTACTACATTTCCTACGGCAGTAATCGAATATTCCTGACTATCTACGACCAGCTTTCCACCTTCTAGTATTGCACCTAGAAGATTTTTGTTATCGATTTTAAAACAATACTCTGCTAAATCTTCCGGAGCTTCTTCTCCAAATAAAATGAGCATATTAGCGTCTTGAATCATATTCTGAGCTTCAAGCCCCACTTGAATTACTTTAGCTTCAAAAATTTTCTTCATCTAATTCCTATTCATCCTTTCTCAAATCTGTCATAAACTTATGCTTATAGATAAGTTTAACATAATAGTTGCTGTGTTTACGTGCATCTATCAAAGTTCTACTGATAAAGGCCAATACTAGCTATCCAAGCTACTAGCACCCGCGGAACACCATTTAGAAAGCGTGAATAAAGTACAGAAGGAACACCAACCTCAACTGTTTCAGCTTTGGCTTCAGAAAGACCGAGTGCTACAGGGATGAAATCACAACCGTTTTGGGTGTTGATAGCAAATATAGCTGGTAGAGCCATTTGGGGTGGAATATTTCCTTTTCCGATTTCGACTCCAATTAAGGTTCCGATAATCTGACTGATAACAGCTCCGGGGCCTAACAAAGGAGATAGGAATGGCAAGGAACAGATAAAGCCAATCAAAATGAGCCCCCAGATGTTCCCCGCCAGGGGAACCATTAATTTTGCCAGCCAATTTCCAACACCTGAACCTTGAATAACCCCAATCAGCAAGGAAACAAAGGCCATGAAAGGAATGATTGTATTGAGCATTGTCTGAATGGCTTCACGAGCAGCCTGGTTGAAAGTCGCAACGACCTTCCCAGCGCCCATCCCAATTCGTGCTACAATACTTGTTTCAGCTTTTTGCTCTGTAATTTTTTTACTAGTATCGTAAGTTGGCTTTTCAGTTACCACAGTTGTCGCTTTTTCGTCTTCATTAGCAGCAGAAATTTGATTAAGGCCAACTGCTGACACATAGATTTCCTCGGTGATATATTGAGCTAGAGGGCCACTTTTCCCTGTAGCGACAATATTGATTGTAGGGATCCCCTTTTTAGGATAAATACCGCAGCGAAGAGTACCGCCGCAATCTACGATTGCTAAAGCAATTTCCTCATCTGGGATAGAAGTTTTAAACCCGTTAACAGCTTCCATACCGGTCAAATCAGCAATTTTATCTACAATATCTGGCTTTTCTCCGCCACCAGTGATATAGATGAATTTATGCTTAGCCTCACTAGGTGTAATGACCAAAGGGCCCCCGAAACCACCATTTCCTTTAACAACTTTTATACTCTTATATGACATAATTTCACTCTTTCTATCAATCAAATGTTTTACTCAAGGTAACACCTTGCTGTTTTGCTACATAAGCAGTTGTAAAATCGGTTACCCAACCGCCTACAAAGTTCATGACAATCCCAACAAGCATGTAACGAATGGCTAAGTCCGTTTGACTTAAACCTAAATTTTGAATTCCTGTTGCAATTCCCACCCATACAAACAACTCCCCAGGATTGATATGCGGGAATACACCATTTGAAGTATGGCAGAACTGCATCTGAGCTGCTACAAAACTAGGTTTATAATATTCTGGTAAGAAACGTCCCATACTAATCGCCATCGGATTCCCCAGCATAAAGGCTGAAATGAAAGGTAAAATCATATACCGGCTAACAGGATTTTTGGCAGAAATCTTAGCTAGGGAATTGACCTTCTCTTCTCCCAAGAAAGCGATAAGGGTATTCATTGCAATCAATAGCATCAAGACAAGAGGTACAATATTTGTCATCCAGCTAATAAAGGTTTCTCCACCTAATTGGAAGAGTTTCATAAAACTCTCTGCAAATTCTGTAATATAATTCATAAGGAACTCCTTTTCTTATTTTTTTTTAAATAACTGTTTAATAGATAATTGTAAGTAAGCCGCATAAAAGCCGAATCCCAGAAAAGAATCAGAAGAACTTGTCTCTTTCTCAATACCTGCCTCATGCCAAAGATAGACTTTTCTAGCATCTTCTATAGCTGATTGCATCAACTTATTTTCTTTTCTCACAAGAGGATTATACTTGTCAAAATAATGGATGTCTTCTCCAACATAATCGTCCATATTTTGAAAACGCGCTAAGATTGTGACTCCTTGCATTTTGCTAGCTTTAAGAACCCGACCGTTTTCATCAACCGCGAACATGACAATCGTACCGGATTTGATTCTTCCGGATTTCCTGCCAATCGCTACGCGCCCCAGTTTCCGGAGCATCGTATAGGTCTTATTGAAGTCTTTCAGTTGCTGCCAGCCGAGGAACATTTGAAATATATAAGCTGCCATGACAAATACAGCGAAAATTATTATCGAATTCATTAAAATACTCCTTTGCTCTTAGAAAATGATAGAAACTCTGTCTCTGTTTCTACAGCCCTCAATGCTTCTTTTAGAGAAGGCTCTCCTGCAATTCGAAAAATGTCGTCATACAATTCCAGCAATTCACTTTCCATTTTTCTTTCAATTTCTGAGGGTATGGCGACTAGAAAGATAAATTCAATCCATTCATCTCCTTTTTGATAAGGCTCTTCTAGTTTTCCGAACATTAAAATAGTCTTTGCATAACCCTGGTTAATTGTATGGGGGAACGCAATTCCTCCACCAAAAATGGTTGATTGCTTTTTCTCCCTATCAATTATCCGATTTCTAAAACCTTCATCAATCATCTGAAGTTTCTCTAACTCCGCAGACATATTTAGCAAGTATTGCTGATAGGTTTTTTGGGGGCTTAATCGAATAAAACGTAAGCTGACTGTTTCTAGATTTTTTTGATGAAAAGCATTGGCTTTCTGCCATTCTTCCTGCAGCCATTGATCATCAAAAAGATGATTAACTTGAATGACTGGAGATTTAGAATCTTTATATTTTAGAGGAACTGTCGTAAAAATCGCGAAATAGTCCTGATTCAATTCCACATTAAAATCCTCTTCAGAATACTGAGTAATGTCTACATCATTTCCAATGACTCGTCTGAGTTGCTGGATAATCATCGCAGCAGTTCCTCTTCCTGTTGTGCAAACCACAGCTATCTGCTTGCGAGAACCCTTAACAGCAGAATTTTGTTTTCTTAAAATCATTTCAAAATACAAAGCCAGATATCCGATTTCAGATAATTCCAATTCAGAACCAAAAATTGTAGATAGTTCTTCTCCAGCAATTTTCGCCATTTCAAAAGCAAAAGGATATTGAGTTTGAACCTCGCCATGAAATATATCATTAGCTTGCACATGGAAAATCAGTCGATTGATTAAGGACCCTAAATGAGACTTGATTTCTTCAAATAATTCTTCATCATCAAAGTGAACCAACATAGTTTCTTTGACTTTCTTGACAATCCCTTGAAAAATGTATGCAAGCTGTTCAGATTGATAAGACGGCTTGCTTAAAGTGTCAATAAAACGGACATTAAACGGAAAACACAAAAAGTCTATCTCAAACTGACTGAGGGAAATCTTATAAGTCACCTCAATATGATAGATTAATTTCTCAGCCAAATGTGTCTCTGTTAAATCATTCCTATAGTAGGGAATAGGACAATTCAACACCCTAGATGTATGAATACGATCCACCATAATTGAAAGGGTCTTTCGAAGGAGCTCCTGTGTTTCTTTAGGGATTTTATAATCCTGGACTAGCGTCTCCAGAAAAGAAGATGTTGCCTCAGTGAGTGTCCTTCCTTCAAAGTAAGGAGCCACTTGGTGAATATAGAGCAAGCGCAAATTCAGCTCGCTCCCCAAGACCTCCAGCCCACGATTGGGCTTTCCTGAAATAGTGATAGAGTAACTCTCTGCCAAAGATTTTACTTGTTTTAAATCCTTATTAAGGGTACTTCTACTAACACCTACTTCCTCAGCCAAATCGTCAATAAGAAGAGGGGAGGTTGACTCAATTAAACGTTTTAGCAAATAGGCGATTCTTTTACTGGAAGAATTGAAGTCACTCTCCTGTTTTAAACTACCAGATAAAATCTTTTCCAACTCTGTATAGTCATACACTTCTAACATTAATTGATCATCTTGTGAGATAATCTGGATATTAGGAGCCAAAACATCATTTAATTGTTGGATACTCTTTTGCAAGGTTTGCATACTAATATCCAGCTCCGAGCGCATATCTACCAAGAAATAAGTTGGCTGTGAGACCATTTTTTCTAAAATGTTATACCATCGATTTACTAAGGTCAACTCTCTTCCTCACCTTCATTTTTTTAACCGCGAGTTTTACCTCCGGCAATATTTGTAGTGACACCTGTTATATAGCTAGAACGGTCTGAAATATAGAACGCTACAAGATCAGCTACTTCCCGTAGTTTCCCACTCCGTCCCAATGGAGTCGTTGAAGTTGAAGCATAACCAGCTCGAATATCTTCTACCGTCTTTCCACGGGTATAAGCAAGAGCTTCCTCGTAAGAAAGAGTTCGAAGACCCGTAGCTTCCATAATTCCTGGAGCAATTCCAACCACACGTACACCATGTTTACCAAGCTCTTTCGCCCATGAACGAGTGTAACTATAGACTGCTGCTTTCGTGGCAGCATAGGCACTTTGTCCTTCAGAACCTTCCAAGCCTGCTTCTGAAGCCATGTTTACAATTACACCTTTTCTATTTTGAACCAGAATCCGGCCTACTGCCTGGCTAACCAAATACAGACCTTTTTGGTTAATCATTGTTACTTTTTCAAACGTTTCATCGTCTAACTCGTAAGGACCTTTAGGATTTTCTGCATCAATTAATAATCTAGGGACATTAATCCCCGCATTGTTGACCACCGCATCAATATTGCCAAATCTTTCAACTATTTTAGCGACTCCTACTTCTACTTCAGAGCGAGAAGTTACATCAACTTTTACAAATAATAGATTCGGGTGACGCAAATCGTTGTCGCTAAGGTCAAAATTCGCTACATTGACACCTAATTCCAGCAATTCTTCAACGATTGCCTTACCGATCCCAGATGACGCACCCGTCACAAGAACTGTTTTGCCTTTTATATTTAACCAATCATTCATTTTGATACCTCTCAAGTTTTATTTACAAGGCAATTATACAGCGCTTTCATAAAAGAATTAAGACACTCTTTTTTACACTGTTCAAAAAAATGATAAACTAATTAAAAGGCTTGTACTAAAAATCCACAAGAAATGAACTTGTGGATCTTTTTTATTCTGAATTAGCTCAACATATATGAGAATCAAAGACGTGCATTCAGTTCTGCACCGAGCTCTTCAAATCCAGGTTTCCCAAGAAGGGCAAACATATTTTTCTTATAGGCTTCAACACCTGGTTGGTCAAATGGGTTGATAGCATTCAAGTAACCTGAAAGAGCGATAGCCAATTCGAAGAAGTAGATAGTGTAACCAAGAGTGAAAGCATCTTGCTCTGGAAGAGTCACGTACATGTTTGGTACGTCACCATCTGTGTGGGCAAGAAGAACACCGTCAGTCGCTTTTTTGTTTACAAAGTCAACGTCTTTTCCTTGAAGGTAACCAAGTCCATCAAGGTCTTCTTCCAAGCTAGGAATAATCACGTTCTTGCGAGGTTTGTCAACACGGACAACTGTTTCAAACATGATACGAGTTCCTTCTTGGATAAATTGACCAAGTGAGTGCAAGTCAGTTGAGAAGTTGGCTGAAGTTGGGTAGATACCTTTTTGATCTTTTCCTTCTGACTCACCAGCCAATTGTTTCCACCACTCTGAGAAGTATTGAAGTGATGGCTCGTAGTTTACCAAGATCTCAGTTGCATAGCCTTTACGGTAAAGAATGTTACGAACTGCTGCGTATTGGTAAGCTTCGTTTTCAGAGATTTTATCTGAAGTGTAGTCTTTGCGAGCTGCATTCGCACCTTCCATAAGGGCTTTGATGTCAGCTCCTGATGCTGCGATTGGAAGCAAACCAACAGCTGTCAATACTGAGAAGCGTCCACCGATGTCATCTGGAACAACAAATGTTTCCCAACCGTTAGCGTCTGCTTCAACCTTAACAGCACCTTTTTGGCGGTCAGTTGTTGCATAGATACGTTTGTTGGCTTCTTCTTGACCGTATTTCTTAACCAAAAGTTCTTTGAAGACACGGAAAGCAATCGCTGGTTCAGTTGTTGTACCTGATTTAGAAATCACGTTTACTGAGAAATCTTTATCAGCTACGTACTCTACCAAGTCAGCAAGGTAAGTAGATGAGATTGAGTTTCCTGCGTAAAGGATTTGTGGAGCCTTGCGTTCTTCTTTTGTTTGCAAGTTTGCAAAGTGGTGGTTCAAGAAGTCGATTGCTGCTTTGGCACCAAGGTAAGATCCACCGATACCGATCACAACTAAAACATCGCTGTCTGATTTGATTTGCTCAGCAGCTTTCAAGATACGGTCAAATTCTTCGCGGTCGTAGTTTTCAGGAAGGTCCAACCATCCCAAAAAGTCGCTACCAGCACCAGTTCCTTTACGAATCAATTCATCTGCTGCTGTTACTTGTGATTGCATGTATTCCACTTCATGTGGTGCAACAAATTTGTCTAAAACTTTTGAATAATCAAATTTAATATGTGACATGTTATTCCTCCAATATTTCTTCTTTTCTATCATAACGCTTACCTTCGTTTTTTTCAAGCTTTTTTGTCGAATTTCTCCAATTTTTATCAGAATTCAAACGTTTGCGTAAAAATGTCACATTCCAAAAATTTTGAAAAAATAAAAGAAAGAACGACTAGATGTTCCAGTCGTTACAGTTCATTCAATAAATACTCAAATAATTCTAAATTACCATCTTCTTCATTAACCAGAAACTCTGGATGCCACTGCAAACCGATAATGCGGTGTTCGTCGATAGATTCAATCGCTTCAATGGTTTGATCTCTCGGATCAATAGCAGTTACACGGAAATTAGATGCCAATTCTTTGATACTCTGACGATGGACGGAATTGACCTGACTTTCTTTTCCAAATAGCTTGGCAACCACGCTTCCTTCCACTGTCTCAATAGAGTGAGATGTTCCGAAAGGTAGTCCTTGCCAGTGACCTTCGATTTCTTGATTGAGGGTTCCACCAAAGGCAACATTGACAAGTTGAACACCGCGACAGATTGCCATAATTGGTTTATTCTGACGGAGTGCTTCTTTCAAGAGTGCCAATTCAAATTCATCACGGACCAGATTATAATCATCGCTCTCGATGGTCTTTTTCTCTCCATAAAACTGAGGATGAACATTTTGGCCTCCTGTCAAAATCAATTTGTCAATCATTTCTACATAATCGCGTACAACTGACTCATCACCAACAGGAATGACTAGAGGGAGACCACCGACTTGACGAATGCTCTCTGCGAATCTACAAGATACAGATGAATGAATGTTTTTACCTTCTATGTCTACGGGACATAGATTTGCAGCAACTCCTACAACGGTTCTAGGCATGATGTCTCTCCTTTCGAATATTAATACTCTTCGAAAATCTCTTCAAACCACGTCAGCATCGCCTTACCGTATATATGTTACTGACTTCGTCAGTTCTATCTACAACCTCAAAGCAGTGCTTTGAGCAACCTACGGCTAGCTTCCTAGTTTACTCTTTGATTTTCATTGAGTATAACGATAGTCCTATCATATCACTCAAAGCGTCTTTCGTCTAATATGTTTTTTTTAAGACTGTGATAAAAATTTTTTATGGACAAGAAAAAGCTGCCCCATAGGACAACTTCTTTCTTATTCAAAAACAAATTGATTGTGATAGAGTTCTGAGTAGAATCCACCTAGTTTCAAGAGTTCATGGTGGTTACCACGTTCAATGACCTCTCCATCTTTAAGGACAATAATCTGATCAGCATTGAGAATAGTTTTCAAGCGGTGGGCAATAACGAAACTGGTTTTGCCTGCTACAACTGCCTCCATGGCATGCTGAATCTTGCTTTCTGTCACCGTATCTACGTTTGAAGTGCCTTCATCGAGAATGAGAACTTCTGGATCTGTCATCAGGGTTCGAGCAATGGAAATCAATTGCTTCTGCCCTGTCGAGAAGATACTCTGCTCATCATCAATAAGAGTATCGTACTTATCAGGCAAACTTTCGATATAGTCGTGAATGTGGCTTGCTTTGGCTGCTGACTCAACCATTTCCTGACTGGCATCTGGCACACCGAAACGGATATTGTCTCGAATGGTTCCGCTAAAAAGAACGGAATCTTGCAAGACAATTCCCACCTTGCTTCTGAGACTATCTAAATCATAGTCACGAATGTCTCTATCATCAAAATAAATACCGCCAGCATCAACATCATAAAAGCGATTGATGAGGTTCATAATAGTGGTTTTCCCTGAACCCGTTGGCCCAACAACTGCAGTCATCTGGCCTTTAGGGGCAGAAATGTTGACATCTTTCAAAATAGGTTTATCAGGCAAGTATGAAAAATCAATGTGACGGATTTCGACACCTTCTTGCAACTGAGTGAAGATTGGTGCCTTTTCAGGTCGGATTTCTTCCTCTGCATCAAACATTTCCTGTATCCGTTCAGCCCCTGTAAAGGCCAACTGAAGACTTCCCCAACTAGCTGCAACTTGAATAATAGGCTGGTAGTACTGTTGTGAAAATTGGGCAAACATCACAATCAAACCTAGGGCTGTACTTGTTTCAATAGTCTTATCGTTTAATAGAACGGCCGAACCAGCAAAGATAACGACGGCTGTATTAACCAGACTCATCCCATTCATGACAGGGAACAGAATTCCTGAGAACATCCTTCCTTTAAAGGTTGCCTTGCGTACGCGCTCATTTTGTTCAAGAAATCCTGCCATCATATCCTCTTGAATTCCTTGCACAATCACGGCTTTTTGGCCTGAGATACTCTCATCCATATAGGCGTTGAGCTTCCCTACCTCTTTCTGCTGGAGATTGGTGTATTTGCGTGCCATTTTCACGATGAAAATCAGCATAAGGAAAGCCAATGGGGTGCTGGCAATGGTGATAAGAGCCAGCGTCACATTTCTCGAAAACATGACAAGAATCAGACCAATGTATAAAACAATATTGCTCATGACCTGAATCAAGCTTTCGTTAAAGGCTTGGAGGATATTATCCAAATCACTGGTAAAATGAGACAGGATATCGCCATCTTGTCGACGGTCAAAGAAAGAAACCGTCAACTGAGCAAGCTTACCAAAGAGACCTTTGCGCATCTCGTTGGTCGATTCTGCAATCACGCGCGTCATGAGACACATGTATATGACACTAGAAATAAATAAAACCAAAACCAGCAGACCAAGATTGACCATGATTCCTGATAGGCTTTGCCAAACAAGTTCTGGATTGCCATCTTGATAAGCTTGGACTAAATTAACTAGTTGCGTCACTGCTTGTCCAGAAAAGACCGGAAAGAGAGCTTGGGCAAGAGTCGCCAGAACAATCATCAGGATGACAACTACAAATGATAGCTTATAGGCTTTAAAATAATTCCAAAAAAATTGAACTGTCTTCATTTTACTCCTCCTTTCCTTTCTGTGTTTCGTAGATTTCACGGTAAACGGCATTGTTGGCAACCAAGTCTGCATGCGTACCTTGACCAATCAATCGTCCTTGATCTAGAACCAAGATTTTATCTGCATGAACAACCGAGCTAATCTTTTGCGCGATGATAATGGTTGTCGTCCCCTTCAAGTCCTTATTCAAGGCTTCTTGCACTAGACGCTCTGACTTGGCATCCAAGGCCGAGGTCGAATCGTCAAAAATCAGAATACGTGGATTGCTGACAATCCCACGCGCAATCGACATCCTTTGTTTTTGTCCACCTGAGAAGTTGGTTCCTCGTTCCTCAACTGGACTTTCAAAGGTTTTCTCCATACGATGAATGAATTCACTGGCTTGGGCAATATTGGCTGCACGCTCCATTTCAAATAGAGTGGCATCTCCTTTGCCCTGTCTCAAGTTATCTGCAATGGTTCCACTGAAGAGAATAGCACGTTGGAGAACGATAGAAACAGTTTTACGCAGGGTTCCTTCACTCACTTTGCGAATATCCTTGCCTCCGATTTTGATAGCCCCTTCCTGCGGGTCAAAGAGACGTGGAATCAATTGAGCCAAGGTTGACTTTCCTGCACCAGTGGCTCCAACTACACCAACCATCTGACCAGGTTCAATAGTAAAGCTCACATCTTTCAGCATCGGTTCCTTATCCATTGGATAGGTAAAGGTCACATTTTCAAAGCTAAGACTTCCGACCAACTCTTCATCTGGGACATCCTTGAAGGTCATGGCTGGCTCTGCGTCCAGAATTTCTCGAATACGACGCATAGAAATCATGGCACGACTGACAGAATTTCCTAAAAATCCAACCATAACAATGGTAAAGATAATCTGGCTCAGGTAATTGACAAAGGAAGCAATAGAACCAACAACTGACGGATCCGACTGAACCATCCCAGCAACTAGCCAAATCGAGAGGAAAACCGCCCCGTAGCCGACCAACATCATAAAGGGTTCCACTACTGAAAAGGCATAACCGATGTAAAGATTTTGACCGAGAAGCTCGTCTGAAACCTCCGTAAACTTAGCAAATTGCTCTTTTTCTTGGACAAAGGACTTGACCACACGAACACCGCGCAGATTTTCCTTGGCAATGGCATTGATGCGCTCAAGAAGGGTTTGAAACTTGGCAAAACGAGGCCCCATCATTCCCATCATGACAGCAGTCAAACCAAAAATCAAGACTACCATGAGAACAATCACCCACCACAGAGAAGGTAAGGTTTGAACTGCCAAGATAAAGGAACCGATGAACAAGAGGGGGAGTCTGAAAAGAATTTGGAAGGTCATCATGACGACGTTCTGAATCTGGTTGATATCATTTGTCATGCGAACGACTAGATTTCCCGCATTAAATTGTTCAATATTAGCATAAGAAAAGGTTTGGATTTTACGGAAGGCATCCTCCCGAAGGTCAGATGAAACTCCTTGGGCAATATAGGCTGCGAGGACAACATTGAGTCCACCAGCAACTAGACCGACTACGGCCACACCAATCAACCAAGCCCCGATACTATAAATAGCTTCATATTTTCCAGCAAGGAGGGCGTCTAAGACTTCCTGCAGATAACGCGGTTGCAGAAGTGAACTAGCAACCATCAAGCCTGTCATCAGAAGCGAAGTCAAGGCCTGCCACTTGTAGGTTTTTATTTTCTGAATCAGCATACTTTCTCCTTAAAAAATAGACAAAAGGGAGCGACAATGTGTCAGCTCCTTCTCATTCTGTTTGTGTGATGTTATTCTAGCAAAAAAGTGGGGGATTGTCAAAGAAGTCTCCTTGATACAGCTAGAATGACTAGTAATTTTCTCTTTATAGTTTCTGTTTTAACTCGACCAAGACATTCATAGCCTGCATAGGTGTCATATTGTAAACATCCAGTTTAGCTAATTCTGCTAGGATAGGATGTTCTTCAGTCGTATCAAAGAGTGAAATTTGTTCTGAGACAGTACTTGTTTGTTTCATAGGAGCAGGACTTTCTTGCCCCTGACTCTCCAGTTGCGTTAAAATCTTATCCGCTCTCGCTAAAAGATCAGCCGGTAAACCAGCAATCTTGGCAACATGGATACCATAGGATTTATCAGCTGGCCCTGGTTCAATCTTGTGAAGGAAGGTGACCTGCCCATCCTGCTCCAAGGTTGCCACGTGGACATTGACCAAGTGTTGTAAACTAGACTCCAGACTAGTCAACTCATGGTAGTGGGTCGCAAAGAGGGTCTTGGCTCCGATATGTTCATGGATGTATTCGATGATGGACTGGGCAAGAGCCATCCCGTCATAAGTTGCAGTTCCACGACCTAACTCATCAAAAAGAATCAAGGAATTCTTTGTTGCATGCGAAATGGCATTGTTGGCCTCCATCATCTCCACCATGAAGGTTGATTGGCCTGAAACCAAATCATCGGCTGCTCCGATACGGGTAAAAATCGCATCAAAAATCGGTAAATAGGCGCTTTCTGCCGGTACATAGGAACCCATCTGGGCCATTATCGCCATCATGGCTAACTGACGCATATAGGTTGACTTCCCGCTCATGTTGGGCCCTGTAATCAGTTGAATACTGGTATCTTCTGCCATCTGAATCGTATTGGGAATATAGGTCTGAGCCCCCATAACCTTTTCAACGACAGCATGGCGCCCTTTCTGGATATCAATTCGCGAATCATCTCCGAATTCAGGTCGAATCAAATGCTGGGTTTCCGCAACAATTGCGAGACTTTGCAGGACATCAACCGTCGCAATTCCTTGAGCTAGAGCCTGCAAACGCTGGATGTATTTGCTGACTTCCTCACGAATACGCATAAAGATTTCGTACTCTAGGTTGGCTGACTTCTCACGCGCCTCCAGCATATCTCCCTCGATACGGGCTAATTCTTCGGTTCCAAAGCGTTCCGAGTTTTTCAGCGTCGCCTTACGGAAAAAATGGGCTGGCACATTTCCCAGTTGCGAATTGGTCACATGGAAATAGTAACCATCCTTTTTATTGTAGTCAATCTTGAGCGTGCTGATGCCAGAGTTTCCTCGCTCCTTAGCCTCAATTTCAGCAATCCAACCAGTCCCTTCTCTGAGAACGCGACGGTACTTGTCTAAGGTCTCATCAAATCCAGTTCGGATAATTCCCCCATCTGTAATCACATGAGGAGCTTCAGGAGCAATCGCTGCGCTAATCAAACTCTCCAACTCAGGGATTGCATCCAGTTGTGCGATGAGATAGGCTAGAGCAGGTTGCTCCATCCCTTCTAAAATCGCACGAATCCGTGGCACACTAGACAAGGTAGTCGCCAACTGCAAGAGATCCTTTGGGTTGGTCTTGCCAAAAGAAACACGACTAGCCAAACGTTCGATGTCATAAACACCCTTGAGACTGTCTGTCAAATCACTACGCTCAAAGAAATGGTCGAGAAAGACCTGCACCACTTCCTGACGTTGGATAATTCGTTCCTTATCAATCATGGGACGATGAATCCAAGAACGCAAGAGACGCATACCCATGGCTGTTTTGGTTTCATCCAAAAGCCAGAAAAGACTGCCTTGCTTCTTGCCTGAACGAGCATTCTCAACCAAATCCAGACTAGCCTTGGTCGCGTAATCCATCTGCAAGTAATCCTTGATTTCATAGCGGATAACAGGTTTGAGGTGGTTCAATTCCCTCATCTGAGTCCGATGAACATACTGGAGTAGCTTACTAGATGCCGCTTGCTCCACAGCTGCCAATCGTGAATCCAGTAAATGAAGGTCTTCAAAGCCTTCTTTTTCATAGGAAAGTACCAGATTCATCTGGCGACTAAGGATTTGTTCCTCTTCCTCAGACAAGTCATAGCCCAGCACCACTTCGCGCGCCTTGAGATTACGGATTTCCCCACAAACCAGTGTGAAATCCAAAAGACCTGTCACATAAAAGTCCCCCGTCACCAGGTCCATATAAGCTAGGCCAAATTGATTGCCAGCACGGTCTATGGCAACCAAAAAATTATTCTGACTGTCCGGCTTACTGCTATCGACCACTGTCCCTGGCGTAATGACCTGAACAACCTCTCGTTTCACAACCCCAACTGCTTGTTTAGGATCTTCCATCTGCTCTGCGATAGCCACCTTATAGCCCTGCTCAATCAAGACATCAATATACTGTTGGGCAGAATGATAGGGAACACCCGCCATAGGAATCGGATTGTCGGCATTCTTGTTGCGACTCGTTAAGGAAATTTCCAGAATCTGCGCAGCATTGACCGCATCCTCATAAAATAATTCATAAAAATCACCCATACGAAAGAGCAAAAAAGCATCTGGATATTGCTTTTTAATCTCCACATACTGTTGCATGCCGGGTGATAGCTTTTCTGTCGCCATTTTCCGTCTCTCCTTGTCAAAAATAAGTCTTGAGAGCAACTCCCAAGACCTTACTTATCTTTCATCAAATCTAGCAAACGATCTTCCATGAGTTTGGCAACGTGCTGGTCTCGACAAATGACCAATAAGGTATTGGCACCAGCAACTGTTCCTAAAATCCATTCATCCTTGTTTGCATCTACAATATTTGCCAAAACAGAAGCTTCTCCCAATTTGGTATGAAGCACCAAGGTAAACTCTGCTCTTGCAACACCTTCTAAATGATGAGACAAAAATTCCACCAAATCAATCTTTTCTGTCTCATTTGCTAGTACATAATACACCATATCATTTTTCTTGACCTTGGTCAAGCCGATTTCGCGCAAATCACGAGACAGGGTTGTCTGCGTCACAAAAACATTGTGCGCCTCCAACCGATCTTGAATTTCTTTTTGTGTACTTAATTTCTCCTCAGTAATCATTTTTTTTATTAACTGATGACGATCTCTTTTTCTCATAAAATCCTCTTATGTGAATATTTATAACTATTTTTATAACTATATTATACCAAAAAAATAGGAGATTTCAAAAATTTTTTCTTCTTTCTTTAAAATTGTGATAAAATAGTAGAAAAGTCCAAAAAGGAGCTCTTAATGAATACAAAAGAATTGATTGCTAGCGAATTGGCTAGCGTCATTGATAGCCTGGACCAAGAGGCTATTTTAAATTTACTGGAAACCCCTAAAAACTCAGAAATGGGAGACATTGCTTTCCCTGCTTTTTCTCTTGCAAAAGTCGAACGTAAAGCACCTCAAATGATTGCGGCTGAACTGGCTGAAAAAATTAACAGCCAAGCCTTTGAAAAGGTTGTTGCAACAGGACCTTACGTCAACTTTTTCCTTGATAAATCTGCCATTTCTGCTCAAGTATTGCAAGCTGTTATCACTGAAAAAGAACACTATGCTGATCAAACTATTGGCAAACAAGAAAATGTTGTTATCGATATGTCTAGTCCCAATATCGCTAAGCCATTCTCTATTGGCCACCTACGCTCAACTGTTATCGGAGATAGCTTGTCACATATTTTCCAAAAAATCGGTTATCAAACAGTCAAGGTCAACCACTTGGGAGACTGGGGTAAACAGTTTGGGATGTTGATTGTTGCCTACAAAAAATGGGGCGACGAAGAAGCTGTAAAAGCTCATCCAATTGATGAACTTCTTAAACTCTATGTCCGCATCAATGCTGAGGCTGAAAATGACCCTAGCTTGGATGAAGAAGCACGCGAATGGTTCCGTAAACTGGAAAATGGAGATGAGGAAGCCCTCGCTCTCTGGCAATGGTTCCGTGATGAAAGTTTGGTGGAATTTAACCGCCTTTACAATGAATTGCAGGTTGATTTTGACAGCTATAACGGAGAAGCCTTCTACAACGATAAGATGGATGCAGTTGTAGACATTCTTTCTGAAAAAGGCCTTCTTGTTGAATCAGAAGGTGCCCAAGTTGTGAATCTTGAGAAATATGGAATTGAACATCCAGCCCTTATCAAAAAATCTGATGGTGCAACTCTCTATATCACACGTGACTTGGCTGCAGCCCTTTACCGTAAAAACGAATACCAATTTGCTAAATCTATCTACGTAGTTGGTCAAGAGCAATCTGCCCACTTTAAACAGCTCAAAGCTGTCTTGCAAGAGATGGGCTACGATTGGAGTGACGACATTACTCATGTTCCTTTTGGTTTGGTTACAAAAGAAGGGAAAAAACTCTCTACCCGTAAAGGGAATGTCATCTTGCTAGAGCCCACTGTTGCAGAGGCTATTAGTCGTGCAAAAGCCCAAATTGAAACAAAAAATCCTGAATTGGAAAATAAAGATCAGGTAGCACATGCTGTTGGGGTTGGAGCCATTAAGTTCTATGACCTCAAGACTGACCGTACAAACGGATATGACTTCGACTTAGAGGCCATGGTATCCTTCGAGGGTGAAACTGGACCTTATGTTCAATACGCCTACGCTCGTATCCAATCGATCTTACGCAAAGCGGATTTCAAACCAGAAACAGCTGGCAACTATAGCTTGAATGATGCTGAAAGCTGGGAAATCATTAAACTCATTCAAGACTTCCCACGTATTATCAACCGTGCGGCAGATAACTTTGAACCTTCTATCATTGCTAAATTTGCAATTAACCTAGCTCAATCCTTTAACAAATACTATGCACATACACGTATCTTGGATGAAAGCCCAGAACGCGACAGCCGTCTAGCCCTCAGCTACGCAACCGCAGTCGTTCTCAAAGAAGCCCTTCGCTTGCTTGGAGTAGAAGCGCCAGAGAAGATGTAAATCGCCAAAGTTACTTGATTGCAAAGCAATCTAAGTAACTAACGCCAAATCCTATTCGGACTTTGGCTAGGCGCTTCACTAGTTTTAGGACATAAATATGATCGATTTATGTTTCTTTACGTCGTAACCAGAGACACTTGCCTAAACGCTTCACTAATTCACCTAACCAAATAATAGACTTCCTGCAAAACTAGAATCCTAGTTCATGATTGATAATACCAGCAATCAAATTCATTCGTAATCCGAAGCGTTTACGATGATTTCGATAGGTTGTTGAAAACATTTTAAACGTTTTTACTTTGGCAAAGATGTTCTCAACCTTGATTCTCTCCTTAGATAGCGCATGGTTACAGGCTTTCTCTTCAGCTGTTAGCGGCTTGAGTTTGCTGGATTTACGTGGAGTTTGTGCTTGAGGATCTATCTTCATGATTCCTTGATAACCACTGTCAGCCAAGATTTTACCAGCTTGTCCGATATTTCTGCGACTCATTTTGAACAACTTCATATCATGACAATAGTTCACAGTGATCTCCAAAGAAACAATTCTCCCTTGACTTGTGACAATCGCTTGAGCCTTCATAGCGTGGCATTTCTTTTTACCAGAATCATTCGCTAATTGTTTTTTAAGGCGATGGATTTTTACTTCCGTCGCATCAATCATTACCGTGTCCTCAGAACTGAGAGGAGTTCTTGAAGTTGATAAGGATTATGCTCTGGTTTCTTGTCTTGTTGCTCCTGGTTTTGAATTTGAGGATTTTGAATTATTTGAAAGGGTAGATCTACTGGCGACCTATCTAGAGCACAAGGAGATGATTGAGCGTTTGACCAGATCCTAGTCTTGATAAGCAAATTTAATCTGATTTAGCAATGTTAGGATTTCTGATAATTGTGTTATAATGTTACCAATAGGAGATAATAGATGACAAAACAAGTCTTATTAGTGGATGATGAAGAACACATTCTGAGATTGCTTGACTACCATTTAAGTAAGGAAGGCTTTTCTACTCAATTGGTAACAAATGGACGGAAGGCCTTAGCTTTGGCAGAAACAGAACCCTTTGATTTTATCTTGCTTGATATCATGTTACCACAATTAGATGGCATAGAAGTTTGTAAGCGGCTGAGAGCCAAAGGCGTCAAAACTCCAATTATGATGGTTTCTGCGAAAAGTGATGAATTTGATAAGGTTTTGGCCTTGGAATTAGGGGCTGATGACTACCTGACCAAGCCTTTTAGCCCTAGAGAATTGCTGGCGCGTGTCAAGGCTGTCCTCAGGCGAACTAAAGGAGAACAAGAAGGAGATGATTCAGATAATATCGCTGACGATTCTTGGCTATTTGGGACCTTGAAAGTATACCCTGAGCGTCATGAAGTCTACAAGGCGAATAAGTTACTGAGTTTGACCCCAAAAGAATTTGAACTCTTGCTCTATCTTATGAAACATCCCAACATGACACTGACTAGAGAGCGTCTTTTGGAACGTATCTGGGGGTATGACTTTGGGCAGGAAACACGTTTGGTGGACGTTCATATTGGTAAGTTGAGGGAAAAAATTGAAGACAATCCTAAAGCCCCTCAATTTATTCGAACCATTCGGGGTTATGGTTATAAGTTCAAGGAGTTATAGATGAAACGCTACCTTCAATTTTGGCTAGTCAATCTAAGTGTTAGCCTCATTCTGATTGCAGGGATGGCATTAACTTGGATCAGTAAAGGCATCGGTCTCTTTCTTCTAGCCCTTTCTTTGGGACTAGGTAGCTACTGGCTCTTTTGCCTTTGGAAATGGGAAGTTGCTTTTGAGACCTTGCACCAACCTCTCTTGACCAGTAGTGAATACTTTTTAGAAAAAGGGCAAGAAGACTTAAAGTCTTTGGCTCAGTATGTGTCTGGCCTAAAAACCAAAGTCTCCCAACAGGATCAGCAATACAAGGACCTAGCCGAAACAATGGAGGTTCTTCTGTCGCACCTAACCATGGGGACGTTTTTAGTTTCCGCTCAAGGTCAGATGTTATTATCCAGTCGCTCTCTGCCTCATTATTTTCCCGATGTGGACGGCGACATAAGTTCACTTGATGACCTCAAACGGATGGATATTCGGAATTTAGTTCACCAAGCCTTCGATCAAAAAACAAGGTTAAAACAAGAAGTAAGTGGGTTTCATGAGGGTGACCTGATTTTAGAAGTGACAGCAGTTCCCGTTTTTAGCCCCACCCAATCTGTGGAAGCTGTGCTCGTCTTGTTATATGATTTAACAACGATTAGAACTTATGAAAAGTTAAATTTAGCCTTTGTCTCAAATGCCTCCCATGAATTGAGGACACCAGTTACTTCGATTAAGGGCTTTGCTGAAACCATTAAGGAGATGTCAGCTGAAGAAGAAGCGCTCAAGGATGACTTTCTAGACATTATTTACAAAGAAAGCTTGCGTCTTGAGCATATTGTTGAGCATCTTCTTACCTTATCTAAGGCTCAACAAATGCCTATACAATGGACGACCCTTTCTTTGGCAGAATTTGTACAGGATTTGACTCAAAGCGTGCAACCTCAGCTCAAGAAGAAGGATTTACAGCTAAAGGTGCAGGTGCCAGATGATATCACCCTCGTATCAGATAGTCAATTACTTTCCCAAATCTTACTCAATCTTTTAACCAATGCCATCCGTTACACTGAACAAGGGGGAAAAATTGAGGTCAAGACCCAAAAGGTGAACGAAGGCATTAAGATTTCTGTGTCAGATACAGGGATTGGTATTAGTCAATTAGAGCAGGATCGTATTTTTGAACGTTTTTACCGAGTTAATAAAGGTCGAAGCAGACAAACTGGTGGCACTGGTCTTGGCCTTGCTATTGTCAAAGAACTTAGTCAATTATTAGGTGGCCAAGTCACGGTGACGAGTCAGCTTGGCAGAGGCAGTTGCTTCACGATTTTTCTTCCTAACCAATCTTTCGCACAGGACTAATAATTTTTAAAGCTATTTTTAGGAGCAGCCACTTTTCAAAAGTGGCTTTTTTGATTCTTTACACAATCTTTACATGAATCAGGGATAAACCTTTACAAAGACTTGTTAGACTATAAGTGTAGTAATCCTACACAAGAAAAATACATAGAAATAAAGGTGATTATTATGAAATTCAAAAAAATGCTTACTCTTGCAGCCATTGGCTTATCAGGATTTGGGCTTGTTGCCTGTGGCAATCAGTCATCTGCTTCCAAACAGTCAGCTTCAGAAACGATTGAGGTGATTTCACGAGAAAATGGCTCTGGAACACGGGGTGCCTTCACAGAAATCACAGGGATTCTCAAAAAAGACGGTGATAAAAAAATTGACAACACTGCCAAAACAGCTGTGATTCAAAATAGCACAGAAGGTGTTCTCTCAGCAGTTCAAGGGAATGCTAATGCTATCGGCTACATCTCCTTGGGATCTTTATCGAAATCTGTCAAGGCTTTAGAGATTGATGGTATCAAGGCTAGTCGAGACACAGTTTTAGATGGTAAATACCCTCTTCAACGTCCCTTCAACATTGTTTGGTCTTCTAATCTTTCCAAGCTAGGTCAAGATTTTATCAGCTTTATCCACTCCAAACAAGGTCAACAAGTGGTCACAGATAATAAATTTATTGAAGCTAAAACCGAAACCACAGAATATACAAGCCAACACTTATCAGGCAAGTTGTCTGTTGTAGGTTCCACTTCAGTATCTTCTTTAATGGAAAAATTAGCAGAAGCTTATAAAAAAGAAAATCCCGAAGTTACGATTGATATTACCTCTAATGGGTCTTCAGCAGGTATTACCGCTGCTAAGGAGAAAACCGCTGATATTGGTATGGTTTCTAGGGAATTAACTCCTGAAGAAGGTGAGAGTCTCAGCCATGATGCTATTGCTTTAGACGGTATTGCTGTTGTGGTCAATAATGACAATAAGGCAAGCCAAGTCAGTATGGCTAAACTTGCAGACGTTTTTAGTGGCAAATTAACCACCTGGGACAAAATTAAATAAAATGTTTGCTCCATAAATCTCTAAAGAGATGCAGACGTTTCATCGTACAATAAGATAAAGAAGGCAAGTAGGGAGGTGTCGCATCTCCCTTACTTTCTTCACTAGAAAGGACAAAATGTGACAAAACAAGCCTTCAAGGAAGCAGTTTTTAGGGCAATTTTTTTCATGAGTGCAGCAGTAGCTGTTGTAGCTATTTTGCTAATCTGTTTCTTTATTTTTAGTAATGGCTTGCCTTTCATGGCTAACTACGGCTTTACCCGTTTTTTATTAGGCAGTGATTGGTCGCCAACGAACAATCCGGCAAGCTATGGTATTTTACCAATGATTGTTGGTTCCTTATTAATTACCTTAGGAGCGATTGTGATTGGGGTGCCAACAGGCATCTTGACATCGGTGTTTATGGTTTATTATTGTCCAAAGCCCGTCTATGGCTTCTTAAAATCAGCTATCAACTTGATGGCGGCCATTCCATCTATTGTTTATGGTTTTTTCGGCCTACAATTATTGGTGCCTTGGATTAGAACCTTTTTAGGAAATGGCATGAGTGTCCTAACCGCTTCGTTACTATTAGGAATAATGATTTTGCCAACCATTATCAGTTTGTCAGAATCTGCTATCCGAACAATTCCCAAAACGTATTATTCTGGTAGCTTGGCTCTAGGAGCTAGTCATGAACGGAGTATTTTTAGTGTCATCTTGCCAGCTGCGAGATCTGGTATTTTATCAGCAGTTATTTTAGGAATCGGTCGCGCAGTAGGCGAAACCATGGCAGTTATTTTGGTGGCAGGCAACCAGCCGATTATTCCAAGTGGACTCTTTTCAGGAACCAGAACCTTAACAACCAATATTGTTCTGGAAATGGCTTACGCATCAGGTCAGCATAGGGAAGCCCTTATTGCAACCTCAGCAGTTCTCTTTTTCCTTATTCTCTTGATTAATGCCTACTTTGCCTACTTGAAAGGAAAATCATCTTATGAGTAAATACCTGCTAAAACTTCTCGTTTATTGTTTTTCAGCTTTAACCTTTGGCTCTCTCTTTTTAATCATTGGTTTTATCCTCATCAAAGGCTTACCTCATCTAAGTCTATCCCTCTTTTCTTGGACTTATACTTCTGAGAACATTTCCCTTATGCCAGCGATTATTTCCACCGTTATTCTGGTCTTTGGTGCTCTTCTTTTAGCCTTGCCCATAGGGATTTTTGCTGGTTTTTATCTTGTGGAATATACAAAAAAAGATTCCCTTTGTGTTAAAATCATGCGATTGGCCTCAGATACCTTGTCTGGGATTCCTTCCATTGTTTTTGGTCTGTTTGGCATGCTCTTCTTTGTAGTCTTCTTAGGTTTTCAATACTCTCTGTTATCAGGAATCTTAACCTCAGTCATCATGGTGTTGCCAGTCATTATTCGCTCAACAGAAGAAGCCCTTTTATCTGTTAGTGATAGCATGCGTCAAGCAAGTTATGGACTTGGGGCAGGTAAGTTACGGACTGTTTTTAGAATTGTTCTACCAGTTGCCATGCCAGGTATTTTAGCTGGAGTGATACTAGCTATTGGCCGTATCGTTGGTGAAACAGCTGCCCTCATGTATACATTAGGTACCTCTACCAATACGCCAAGTAGTCTCATGTCTTCAGGCCGTTCTCTAGCCCTACATATGTATATGCTGTCAAGTGAGGGGCTACATGTCAATGAAGCCTATGCTACCGGCGTGATTTTGATTATTACTGTTTTAATGATAAATACTCTATCAAGCTTATTATCTCGGAAACTTGTGAAAGGAGCTTCCTAGTATGGGAACATTTTCAGTCAGACACCTAGACTTATTTTACGGGGACTTTCAAGCCTTAAAAAATATTTCGATTCAATTACCAGAAAGACAGATTACTGCCTTGATAGGCCCATCTGGTTGTGGTAAATCAACTTTTCTAAAAACCCTTAATCGGATGAACGATTTGGTTCCTTCTTGCCATATTGAAGGCCAAGTCCTCTTAGATGAGCAAGATATTTATAGTAGCAAATTCAACCTTAATCAGCTACGTAAGCGTGTAGGGATGGTTTTTCAACAGCCTAATCCCTTTGCCATGTCTATCTATGATAACGTGGCTTATGGCCCAAGGACACATGGTATTCGAGACAAAAAACAATTAGATGCCTTAGTGGAAAAATCTTTAAAAGGGGCAGCCATTTGGGACGAAGTCAAAGATAATCTTAAAAAGAGTGCCATGTCCTTATCAGGCGGTCAGCAGCAACGCCTTTGCATTGCGCGAGCTTTAGCAGTAGAACCTGATATTCTGTTAATGGATGAGCCGACTTCAGCCTTAGACCCTATCTCCACTTTAAAAATTGAAGACCTCATTCAGCAACTAAAAAAGGATTATACGATTATCATTGTTACCCATAACATGCAACAAGCTTCACGTATTTCAGATAAAACTGCTTTTTTCTTAACAGGAGAAATTTGCGAATTTGGAGATACCGTTGACGTGTTTACCAATCCAAAAGATCAGCGCACAGAAGACTATATTTCAGGACGGTTCGGATAAGGAAGGAAAAACCTATGAGAAATCAATTTGATTTAGAATTGCATGAATTAGAACAATCCTTTTTAGGACTAGGACAACTTGTCCTTGAAACAGCTTCAAAAGCCTTACTGGCCTTAGCCTCCAAAGACAAGGAGATGGCAGAGCTAATTATCAATAAGGATCATGCTATCAACCAAGGTCAAAGCGCTATCGAATTGACCTGTGCCCGTTTGTTAGCCTTGCAGCAGCCACAAGTGTCTGACCTTCGATTTGTGATTAGCATCATGTCTTCTTGTTCAGACCTTGAACGTATGGGAGACCATATGGCAGGCATTGCCAAAGCTGTTTTGCAACTAAAAGAAAATCAACTAGCCCCTGACGAAGAACAGTTACACCAAATGGGTAAATTATCCCTCAGCATGCTAGCCGATTTATTGGTTGCCTTTCCTTTGCACCAAGCCTCAAAAGCTATTAGTATTGCTCAAAAAGATGAACAGATTGACCAATATTATTATGCCTTATCAAAGGAAATCATTGGACTTATGAAAGACCAAGAAACCTCAATTCCCAATGGAACTCAATACCTTTATATCATAGGGCATCTGGAACGCTTCGCTGATTACATTGCTAACATTTGTGAACGCCTAGTCTACCTAGAAACAGGAGAACTAGTGGATTTGAATTAATTCAACTAATCCTTAAAAGAGAAGAGTACGATTAAGTGCTCTTTTTTATGGTTGTAAAAAAGTTCATTTGACCAATTTAAGCAGTGTAGATAGTGAGGAGCTGTTTCAATTCTATCGTGAACGAGGGAATGCTGAAAACTTTATCAAAGAAAGGAAAGCAGGATTCTTTGGGGATAAGACAGATAGTTCGACCATGATTAAGAATGAAGTACGTATGATGATGGGCTGTCTGGCTTATAATCTCTACCTCTTTTTAAAGCAGCTAGCTGGTGATGAAGTAAAGGCCTTGACTATCAAGCGTTTTCGACGTCTCTTCCTTCATATTGCCGGAAAATATGTCTCTACTGCTAGACGACATATTCTCAAATTCTCAAGTCTATATTCCTATTCAAAACAGTTTCAAGCCTTATTTGATACAATCTGCCAGATAAATCTGATACTCCCTGTTCCATATAGAGCTAGAGGGCAGGGGAAAACATGCCTAACAGAATAAGTCACCTTATTTTAAAAATCGAGCATCAAACCAAGGGAGGAGTCTGCCCTTTTTTAGGAAAAAATCAAGACAAATCTCCTCAATCATGTCTCGAACATCAGAAATTAAGCAAAATCACCAGAAGGACAGTAGTTTAACTAGCTTTTCTGGTAATTTTTGAACTGTGTAGTTCGTTAGTGCCAGATATGAATAATTTGGGATGATAAATCTTTCTTCCTCAGGTAGCCTATCATAATACTCTTCAAAAATCTTATCAAAAACACTCTCTTTCTTTTGGGCGATAGTTTCATCTTCGTATGTAGGAGTCCTCATCAAGAAATACTTCAATTCTAGGTATTCCTTATCCAACTCTATATAACTTGGCATCAACTTGTAATCTTCAACCTCCAAACGTTCAGCAATATATTTTAACTTTGTTAGTATTGGTCTGGATTCTCCATTTTCAATTCTAATTAATTGACGGATACTTCATTCAGACTCATCGCCACAAAATTCTGAACGACTGATTTTTTTAGCCAAACGTAATCTTTTAATTTTTTCGCCAAACTCTCGCAAGCTACAAGAACCTCCTGAGTTGTTTACCTCTATTATAAGCATATACTGAATCAAACTATCTATCAGATTTCTTCTCACTTTAACTAAAGACTAAGAGTTTATCCCTTCGTCTCGGTTTTTGTGCATTTTTCCACCATACCCCAGTAATGAAAGTGCAAAATCCCCTAGAATATGATAGAATAAGAGAAAGAACTCTATCAAGGAGGAAATCATGGAAAAACAAACCATCGCCGTCTTGGGGCCTGGTTCTTGGGGAACTGCCCTTTCACAAGTCTTAAATGACAATGGACACGAGGTACGTATTTGGGGAAACATTCCCGAACAAATCAATGAAATTAATACCTATCATACTAACAAACACTACTTTAAAGATGTCGTTCTAGATAAAAATATCATTGCCTACACCGACTTAGCAGAGGCACTGAGAGATGTGGATGCGATTTTGTTTGTTGTCCCAACAAAAGTGACACGACTTGTTGCCCAACAAGTTGCACAAACATTGGACCATAAGGCTATCATCATGCACGCATCAAAGGGATTAGAACCTGATAGCCATAAACGATTATCAACCATCCTTGAAGAAGAAATTCCTGAACATCTCCGCAGTGATATTGTCGTTGTTTCAGGCCCTAGTCATGCAGAAGAGACCATTGTACGTGACCTAACTTTAATCACTGCTGCTTCTAAAGATTTACAAACGGCTCAATACGTTCAAGAACTCTTTAGTAATCACTACTTCCGACTTTATACCAATACGGATGTTATCGGGGTTGAAACCGCTGGTGCTCTTAAAAACATTATCGCTGTTGGCGCCGGAGCTTTACATGGTTTGGGATTTGGTGACAATGCCAAGGCAGCCATCATCGCTCGAGGCTTGGCAGAAATCACCCGCCTAGGGGTAGCACTCGGGGCCAGTCCATTGACCTATAGCGGCTTATCTGGTGTGGGAGATTTGATCGTAACAGGAACCTCCATCCACTCTCGTAACTGGAGAGCTGGAGATGCCCTTGGTCGGGGAGAATCCCTAGCTGATATCGAAGCCAATATGGGCATGGTGATTGAAGGGATTTCAACGACTCGAGCAGCCTATGAACTAGCGCAAGAACTTGGAGTCTATATGCCAATTACACAGGCCATTTACCAAGTTATTTATCACGGAACCAACATCAAAGATGCCATTTATGATATCATGAACAATGAATTTAAAGCAGAAAATGAGTGGTCTTAACCCTCTAAAGAAAGGATTCTTATGACATCAAAAGTTAGAAAGGCAGTCATCCCTGCCGCTGGACTCGGGACTCGTTTCTTACCAGCCACCAAGGCACTTGCTAAAGAAATGTTGCCAATTGTAGATAAACCAACTATCCAGTTTATCGTAGAAGAAGCTCTTAAATCAGGCATTGAAGATATTCTGGTTGTCACTGGTAAATCAAAACGTTCTATTGAGGACCACTTTGATTCAAACTTTGAATTGGAATATAATCTCAAAGAAAAAGGGAAAACAGATCTGTTAAAATTAGTAGATGAAGCAACTGGTATGCGCCTTCATTTCATCCGCCAAACTCACCCTCGTGGTCTTGGAGACGCTGTCTTACAAGCCAAAGCTTTTGTGGGGAATGAGCCCTTCGTTGTTATGCTGGGTGATGACCTTATGGACATCACAGACGAGAATGCCGTTCCTTTGACAAAACAACTGATGAATGATTACGAAAAGACACACGCATCAACCATTGCTGTCATGCCCGTACCACACGAAGATGTTTCATCATATGGAGTTATCGCTCCTCAAGGTGAAGGGATTAATGGTCTCTACAGTGTCGAAACTTTCGTTGAAAAACCAGCTTCCGAAGATGCACCAAGTGATTTGGCAATCATCGGTCGCTATCTACTCACACCTGAGATTTTTGATATCCTCGAAAAGCAAGCTCCTGGTGCTGGAAATGAAATCCAACTTACTGATGCTATTGATACGCTCAATAAAACACAGCGTGTTTTTGCCCGTGAATTTACAGGAGCTCGTTACGACGTTGGGGATAAGTTTGGATTTATGAAAACATCTATTGACTACGCCCTCAAACATCCACAAGTCAAAGATGACTTAAAAGATTACCTCATCCAACTGGGAAAAGAATTGGCTGAGAAGGAATAATACTCTTCGAAAATCTCTTCAAACCACGTTAGCTTCACCTTGCCGTACTCAAGTATAGCCTGCGGTTAGCTTCCTAGTTTGCTCTTTGATTTTCATTGAGTATAAAATAAAAAAAGATAAGGTTCAAAAAATGCCTTATCTTTTTTCATTCCACAAATTTTCATCCCATTCCCTTGTAGAGAAGTAAGACTGCGAGTCCTACGAACAAGACTAACGCTACCAGTCTCTGACTAGCACTATACATCCGTCTTTCTCCTCTAACTGGAAAGATAATTGCTAGAAATGCGCCACCAACTGCACCTCCGATATGGCCTGCTAGGCTGATTCCTGGAATCAGAACACTTCCAATAATGTTAATCACAAAAAGTGTCAGATAAGACTGTCCTAGCTGTTGGATATAAGGATTACGAGTTGCATAGCGAAGAATGATAATCGCGGCAAATAGACCATAAAGAGAGGTGGATGCACCTGCTGCTAAGGATTTGGGACTAAATACAAAAACAAAGAGATTGCCCATCATTCCTGATAAAAGATAGAGAAAGAAAAACTGCTTAGAACCGAAAATCTCCTCTACCTGCCTTCCAAGATAATAAAGTGAAAGCATATTAACAATGAAATGCTCCCACCCAATATGAACAAAAATAGCCGAAAAGAGACGCCAAATTTGCTCGGGAAAGAGGCGAATGGCAGGCCCATACATGGCTCCAAATCGAAATAGAGTATCCGCCCTGTCAAAGTTTCCTCCTGTAGTTACCAACATTAGTAGAAATACCACGGCCGTCACTAAAAGAAAGAAACTCGTCACAGGGTAACGCCTATCAAAGATTTCTTTCATCAATCAGTACCTCCTGAACAGGAATATCATGATTTTCAGGAATAAAGTCCTGAATTTGACAAGGATATATCGTACTCAAAGTATGACCAGAAAAATATTCCAGATAGCGGTCATAATAACCTCCGCCATAGCCAATCCGATAGCCTTCCATCGTAAAAGCCAGCCCTGGGACATGAATCAAATCAATCTGAGAGGCATCTACCACTTCTAAATTTCCCTGTGGTTCCAGTAAGCCAAAGGAAGTTTTGACCAGTTGTTGCAGATCATAGACCACAAAGTCCATGCGCCCCTTGGAATAGGTTTTGGGTATCAGAACCTTCTTGCCGTCCCTCAGCGCCTGCTCAATCAATCCCTGCGTTTGAAATTCGTGCGGAAAAGAGAGATAGGTTGCGATGACCTTGGCTTCTTGGTAGAAGGGATGGTGTAAAAGCCGCTCAGTTAAAGTTTGGTCTATAAACTGTTTTTGCTGTCGAGGGATAGCCTTCATTTCTTGCAAGACTTGCTTGCGTAGTTCCGATTTCATAGACAACCCCTCTACTCTGCTGCCTTCTTTTTCAGGAAACTAGAGACCGCATCCACCCCAATAGCTAATGCTTCTTCCTTAGGAGCCATCTGAGGGTGATGAAGGGCGTAGGGACTATCGATACCCAGCCAAAACATCACGCCATCAACCTTTGAAAGGAGATAACCAAAGTCCTCGCCTGTCATAGCAGGCTCGATATCAATCAACTCAATTCCGTCTTTCTCTTCAAAAAAGTCCATTAGTTCACGCGCCAAGGCTGGATGGTTCTCAACAGGTAGGTATCCACCTTGTTTGAGTTCCACTTCGACTTCCATATCAAAGGCAGCTGCAACTCCTTCTGCAACTGTTTTGACCCGCTTTTGTACCAAGAGACTCATGTCCTGAGTCAAGGCCCGAATAGTTCCATGTAAAAAGGCTGTGTCTGTGATGACATTGTTGGTTGTTCCAGCTTGGAAAAGACCAAAGGTCACCACTGCTCCCTCTATTGGGTTGACATTGCGGCTGACAACTGACTGCACCTGGGTCACAAAGTAACTAGCCGCCACCAAGGCGTCATTAGCTTCATGAGGAAAAGCTGCGTGGCCACCTTTGCCTTTGAAACGAATCTTCACCTCACAGGTCCCTGCAAAGAGTGTATGAGTATTGGTCGCAATCTGTCCAACCTTCAGATCTGGTCGCACATGGAGCCCATAAAACTGGTCTGGCAACCAGTCTCCAAAAGCGCCATCCTCATACATAAGCATGCCACCAGCTTCATTTTCTTCAGCAGGTTGAAACAGAAAGAGCAGATTGTTCTTTGGTTGCTCCTCAAGGGCGCGCTCTAGACAGCCTAAGGCAATAGTCATATGAAAATCATGTCCACAAGCATGCATGCGACCTTGATGCTGAGAAGCAAAAGGAAGGCCTGTTTGTTCGACGATAGGCAGGCCATCAATATCTGTTCTCCAACCAATGGTACGCTCTGGCTGACTTCCCTGCAAATAAACCAAAATCCCTGTCCGCCAAGTACGAACTTGAACAAAATTCTTGCCCGCAGTCAATTTCTCAATCACATCTAGCAAATAAGCATGAGTCTTGAACTCCTCCAAGCCAATCTCTGGAATCTGGTGCAAATCTCGTCTAGTCTGAATCAAATCTAACATCTATCTATCCTCCTATATAGCAGAAAGAGGCTGGAAAAAGGGTCCCGCCTCTATTTTTCTTTTACAAATTACAAGGTACGAAGCGCATCCTCTAGCGCTGTTTTTTGTTGAGTTTGGGCATCAATCTCTTTGATAATTCGAGCTGGAACACCTGCTACTACTACATTTTCTGGAACATCTTGGGTAACGATAGCTCCTGCTGCGACAACTGAACCACTACCGATTTGGACTCCTTCAATAACCACTGCATTGGCACCGATAAGAACATTGTCTCCAACACGGACTGGTTCTGCGCTAGCTGGCTCAATCACACCTGCTAAAACTGCACCTGCACCAACGTGGCTATTTTTCCCAACGATGGCACGGCCACCAAGGATAGCCCCCATGTCAATCATGGTTCCTGCACCGATTTCAGCACCGATATTGATAACAGCTCCCATCATGATAACAGCATTGTCACCAATTTCTACCTGGTCACGGATAATAGCGCCTGGCTCGATACGAGCGTTGATAGCACGTTTATCTAGCAAAGGAACTGCAGAATTGCGAGCATCTTGCTCAACAACATAGTCTTGATTTTCTACCAAACCATTGAGAAGCGGAGCCACGTCCTTCCAGTCTCCAAATAAAACATTCCCTAGTCTAACAACCGAGCTAGGTACAGCAGTTGCGAGTTGTCCCTCAAAAGTTACTTTCACACTGGTTTTCTTCTCAGCATTAGCGATAAATTGGATAATTTCTTGAGCATTCATTTTTGTAGCAGTCATAGGTGCCTCCTGGTTCTTTATAATGATAACTATTCTACCAAAAAAAGCCTCAAATTTGAAGCCTTTTTGTCTGTTTTTAGGTATGATTTTTTAGGGATGTGAGATAAAACGTGCTGTCGGTAAAAGCAAACCCCTACCGATACAACCTAAAAACACTCTTCACAACTATCTCCCCGTGTTTTATTGACTATTCTAGTATAGCACACTTTTAGAATTAAGAAAAGACTTTTTATCTACTTTCTTTCGCTTCTTCTATAGACAAAAATATCATGGGTAAAATAATCAAGGCCATAGCTAGAAGGAGTGACCAATCCACTACCAGGCCTAAGAACAAAACACTCAAGAGAGCAGAAGAGAGAGGTTCACTGGCACTGATAACGGAAACCACCAAAGGAGAAACCAAGGACACCGCCTTCATGGAAATAAAAAAAGCAAAAGCCGTCCCAAAGAAAGCGATAATGAGACAAATCAAGATACTCCAAATATCAAGAGTAAAGGAAAGCTGATGCACTGGCGAGAGAACATTGCTAAATAAACCTGCCAAAATCATCCCCCACCCAACCGTAGGAACAAAACCATAGCGCTTCGCAAAAGGCTGGGGCAAGATAACATTAAACATAACACCCATAGCACTCAGTAAGCCCGTCACAAGGGCTAGTGGTGTCATGGATAACTGAGAGAGATCTCCCTTTGTCGCCATCAAGCAAACACCCAGCATAGCAATCAAAACATAGAAAATAGCACTTTTTGACGCTCGTTTTTGATAAACCAAGCGATTGTAAAAGAGGATAAAGACAGGACTGATAAACTGTAAAATAGTCGCTGTCGCTGCATTTGAGTATTCTACACAGAGATAGAAAAAATACTGGACTGAAAAAATCCCTAAAATAGCGTAGGCCAAAAAGGGCAGGTAATTTTTCTTATCTCGCCAAATATCTAGCACTTGCGATTTTAATTGTATTGCAGACCAAATGAGTACAAGACTCCCTGCCAGTGTCAAACGCATAGAGGTAATCCAGCCCGAAGACACCTGATAATGAGTAAAGAAGTACTCTCCTAAAATTCCACAGATTCCCCATATTAAGCCGGATAGGAGCGAATAAATTTTTCCGTTAACAATCTTTTTCTGATACTGATTCATACCCTTATTGTAACACGAAAGGAAAAAAGTGGCAATCCATTGATTGGCCACTTCATTTAGAGAATTATCGTCTCGCCCTTGAAGAAGAAGGTCGTGTAGTACTTGAGTTACTGTTATCGCTAGAACTACTACTTGAACTGCTGGAACTTGATGGAGTTGGTAGACTCCCCACAATGCTAGACCAAGCATTCTGATAATCCGCATCACTTCCACCAATAGCAAAGCGATAACTGGTCGTTGGCGCTCCTGCCTTATTAGCCCAATAGCTGGTAACAGTCGAACCTGTGACCTCTACTTCTTTTCCTTCAACAGAAACCTTCCCTGGTTTTTGACCTGTTGATTTCAAGACTTCCGATTTCACTACACTAGGATCTAAAGCAAAGCGCTCGTTCCCCCAAATGCTTGGGGAAGCTTGCTGAATCGCATTTACTAGATGAGCCATGTAATTAGAGTTATTAGAATAACCTGCTCTACGTGACAATGAATGATTATCATCATGCCCAATCCAGCCACCTAGGGTTAATCTAGGTGTCGAAAGCATAAGCCACATATTTTCGTCTTGGTTGGTTGTACCAGTCTTCCCAATCCAATCTGCATTAGCCAGAGTAGGATTTAAAGCAGTCAGATTCGTCTTGAAGGTTGTTGTCACACGAGAGGATAGAACTTCTCGCAACAAGCTCTGCATAATTGTCGCAGTAGCTTTTGAATAGACTTGAACCGGTTTGTCCTGATACTCATACACCACTCTACCATCTGCTGCTTCAATTTTAGAAATTACATGTTTTTTATGATATAGACCATTATTTGCTAAGGTCTGATATCCATTAGTATGCTGGGCAACTGTGACTTCAATACCACCACCCATTGGCAGGCTCTCAATGCCGTACTCAGGAATCTCGTAACCCATCTTTTCCATATAACCCTTGACATCAACACCCTTTTCACGGAGCATACGATAGGTCCAGTAAGCAGGGATATTCCATGAATAGTTCAGAGCTTCTCCCAAGGTCATCATTCCTGTTCCCTTGCTATTAGCATACATAATCGGATTGCCATTAGCAAAGTTTGTTGGATAGTTAGATAGAATCGTTTCACTTCCCATCAAGCCCTGGTCAATAGCAATACCGTAGGCCAGCAAGGGCTTGGTAGTAGAAGCTGGCGAACGTTTGGTATCAAAGGCATGATTATTTTGATTTTCTTGATAATTACGACCACCTACAAAGCCTAGAATAGCACCTGTTTGGTTGTCCATCAAGACATTCCCTACTTCTACACGACCTGTTCCATCGTCTAAAAGATAGCCATAATCAGCAACCGCACTTTGCATGGCAGAATGAATTTTCTGATCTATGGTAGTAGTAATCTTATAACCACCATTTTCAATTTCCTTGGCTGCCAAATCTCGATAAAACTTCTGAGTTGCCTCATTTTTCAACTCCTTAGCGGAGACATTGTCTCTCTGAGCTAGATAGTCATACATACGTTCTTGAGCTTCTGCCAAAGTTGTAAAATATAAATAGTCTCGTGAAATTCCTGTGACCGTGCCCGATGGTAAAAAGTCCTGTTTAAGATCATAATCCTTGTATTGAGAATACTCGTCCTTGCTTAATGCACCTGTACGATACATACTGTAAAGAACTGCCTTAGCCCGTCTTAAGCCAATTTCTAGGTCTTCATCACTCTTCAACTCTCCAGTATTTTCATAGGGAGAGTAAGTAATGGGACTCTGTGGAAGTCCTGCTAAAAATGCTGCTTGAGGAACAGTCAACTGACTGGCATCTACACCGAAAATTCCCTCAGCTGCCTGCTGAGCTCCTGCAATATTCTGCCCCTTATTATTTCGGCCAAAGGGAGCCACATTGAGATAAGTCGTTAAAATCTCATCTTTATTCATGGCGCGTTCCAAGGCAAGAGCATCCACAATTTCTGTCGCCTTACGAGCCAAGGTCGGCGCATCCCCAACCACCTGCTGTTTAATCAGTTGCTGGGTCAAGGTTGAACCCCCACTAGAGGAACCCAAACCTACAAATTTCCCCAAGGTCGCACGAATCACCGCCTTGGGTACTACACCCTTATGTTCTTTAAAGTGTTCGTCTTCCGTCGCAATGATAGCCTTCTTCAGATTTTCCGAAATTTGCTCAGATGAGATAGAAGTGCGCAACAAATCACTCTCTATGGAAGCAATCACCGTCCCGTCCGAATAGGTAATCTCTGAAATAGAAGAGATGTCCTTGACCTGATGTACCAATTCTTCTGTCTGAGGCACCCGAACCTTGTCAAATAAGGCCACTCCGTATCCCAAAGCAATCCCAGCTCCCAACATTCCTCCTAGAAAACCGAGTACAAAGAGTAAGTTAAATAAGGCTTTTATACTCAGTAAAATAGCTGGAAAAATGGCTGGCCTATCTAAGCTTTTAGATTTTTTGGTACTTGAACCTTTCTTGCCAGGTCTAGCTGATTTTTTATGTTTTTGCTGGAAAAATTCCAGCATTTTTCGTTTTAATTCATTTAATTGATTTTGCATGGATTTCCTCACTCTATCTATTATACCACAAAAGGGAAACTTTCAATAAAATAGCCACTTTCTTCCCTATTCTGCTAGGCTATTGCCCAAGTTTATGATACAATAGGTAGAAACAATAATTTTAAAAAGGAGAAAAGACACATGCACATTTTTGATGAGCTAAAAGAGCGTGGTTTGATTTTTCAAACGACTGATGAAGAAGCTTTGCGTAAAGCCCTAGAAGAAGGTCAAGTTTCTTATTATACTGGCTACGATCCAACTGCTGACAGCCTTCACCTAGGCCACCTTGTCGCAATCTTGACAAGTCGTCGCTTGCAACTAGCAGGTCACAAACCTTATGCGCTCGTTGGCGGTGCTACAGGTCTCATCGGAGATCCGTCCTTCAAAGATGCTGAACGTAGTCTCCAAACAAAAGACACAGTAGAGGGCTGGGTCAAGTCTATCCAAGGACAACTTTCTCGTTTTCTTGACTTTGAAAATGGTAAAAACAAGGCTGTCATGGTCAACAACTACGACTGGTTTGGCAGCATCAGCTTCATTGACTTCCTCCGTGATATTGGAAAATACTTCACTGTCAACTACATGATGAGTAAAGAGTCTGTAAAAAAACGGATTGAAACAGGAATTTCATACACTGAGTTTGCCTACCAAATCATGCAAGGTTACGACTTCTTCGTCCTTAACCAAGACCACAACGTAACGCTACAAATCGGTGGTTCTGACCAATGGGGAAATATGACAGCTGGTACCGAATTGCTTCGTCGTAAGTCTGACAAGACTGGTCACGTTATCACTGTTCCATTGATTACAGATGCAACTGGTAAGAAGTTTGGTAAATCAGAAGGAAACGCAGTCTGGCTCAATCCTGAAAAGACCTCTCCATACGAAATGTACCAATTCTGGATGAATGTTATGGACGCTGACGCTGTTCGCTTCTTGAAGATCTTTACTTTCTTGTCACTTGATGAGATTGAAGACATTCGTAAACAATTTGAAGCAGCGCCACACGAACGCTTGGCTCAAAAAGTCTTGGCTCGTGAAGTCGTTACACTTGTTCACGGCGAAGAAGCCTACAAAGAAGCCCTCAACATCACTGAGCAGCTCTTTGCAGGAAACATCAAAAACCTTTCTGTTAAAGAACTTAAACAAGGACTTCGTGGTGTGCCAAACTACCAAGTTCAATCAGACGAAAACCACAATATCGTGGAACTGCTCGTGTCATCTGGTGTGGTTAACTCAAAACGCCAAGCCCGTGAAGATGTCCAAAACGGAGCTATCTACGTCAACGGCGACCGTATCCAAGACCTTGACTATGTCTTGAGTGACGCAGATAAGTTAGAAAATGAACTGACTGTTATCCGTCGTGGAAAGAAAAAATACTTTGTATTAACTTACTAAATTGTTCAACATTTACCTATAAAAAAAGGAGTTACCCTCGAGAAAGGTAACTCCTTTTTGCTGTTAATAGTCCCCACCTATCCCTTAATAGACAGGCTACGCAGTACAATACGTAAGGTTGTTAGATTATGTAAGATAGAAAGATTTGAAGGACTGAGCCAATTAAACAAGCCAAAGCCAATCAAACTACTATTTACGACAACGGTATCTTGAATATTCTTCTTGATGAGTGTTTGCAAAGATGATGATAGCGAATCCAACTCTTGGAAGAAATCCAAACGATTATCTAACAATAAGATATCACTCATCTGCTTAGAAATATCTGCGCTCTCATTCATCACCACACCGATATCTGATAGGGTTAGAGCCGCTGAGTCATTCAAGCCATCTCCAACCATCAAAATAGTGTGACCTGCTTTCTGCAGTTCCTCTACTAACTCAAATTTCCCATCAGGTTTCAAGTCTGTATAGACCTGATCAAAGGGCAAATCTTTGACTAATTCCTCTGTCCTAACCAAGGTGTCCCCTGTTGCCAGAATCAATTTTTTCCCTTGTGCCTTAAGTTTCTCCAAGGCTGCTTTTGCTTCTTTTCTCAAAGGAGTATGAATGCAGAACATTCCAATCAATTCATTCTGGTAGGCTAAGAATAAGAGATTGTAGTGACTCTTGTACTCTTCAATTAAAGCATTTTGTTCTGAACTGATATGAATTTGCTCATCCTGCATCAAGACATAATTTCCAATAAGAACTGGTTGACCATCGATATGGGACTTAATTCCCTTGCTTGCGATATATTGGAGTTTCCCATGCATTTCCTCATGTTCAATCCCCTCTATCTCAGCTTGCTTGACGATGGCATTAGCAATAGGATGATAAATGTGTTCCTCAAGACAGGCACTGATTCTGAGAATATCTTCCTCACTATAGTCTCCAAAAGGTAACACCTTTTCAACTATAGGATAACTAGTTGTGATTGTTCCTGTCTTATCAAACAAGAAAGTATCAACTTCCAGATATTTCTCCAGAACATCTCCATCCTTAATCACCATTTCACGGTTCAACCCTTCCTTGATAACTGTCAAATAAGCTACAGGAGTAGAGATTTTCAAAGCGCAGGAGAAATCGACCAATAGGAAAGAAATAGCCTTAGAAAAAGAACCTGTCAATAGGTAAGTCAGCCCAGCCCCCAAGAAATTATATTTGACGACCTTGTCCGCCATCTTGATGAAATAGCGTTGTTTCGTTTTCTTGTTTTCTTCAGATTTCTTCATCAACTCAATCAGTTGTAAAATCCGGCTGTTCATCTGATTATCGGTTACACGAATGCGTAACTCTCCAGTTTCTAATACTGTATTTGCACAAACCAAATCAGACTCTCTTTTTTCAACTGGAAAACTCTCTCCCGTCAAGGAACTTTCGTTGACCATACCTAAACCTGAAACTACTTGTCCATCAAACAGAATTTCATTTCCTTGAGATAGGACCAAGACATCTCCTATTTGAACATCGGAACTCTTGATACTAACAACCGTATCGCCCTGTACTAAGAATACGTCGCTCTCTTTTGCAAGAAGACTCTGTTCTAAATCTGTTGCAGTTTTTTTCAAGGACCACTGATCTAAATGATTCCCCAAATCAAGCATAAACATGATATTGCTAGCTGTCTTGGATTGGTTCATAAACAAAGACAATAAAATAGCCGAACAGTCCAAGACTTCCATCGTTAGTTCCTTACGCGCTAGTGTTTGATAGGCTTCTCTAATATAACCCAAAGCCTGATAACAAGTCCATATATAGCGAATAGGATACGGCACAAAACTACGAAAAAGTACACGCTTAACCGCTGCACCTGAAACAATAGAATAAGCACTCTCTTCTCTACGAATGGGAAGAGTCATCAACTCAGAAACTTTCCCTTTATCAATTCTTTTTAAAAAGGCTTCTGCATTATCTAATACAGAAAAGCCTTCTTTTATGCGTAGAGTAAAGTGCTGTTGATCCATGTAAAACTGGATAGACTCAATCCCCTTTTCATCTCTCGCCAAGGAACGAAGATAGTCTTGAATATCCAAGGTAAGTGAAAAAGAAGATGATAGTCGGATATGTTGGTATCCTCTATGTAGCACTTTAAAAGACATATTATTCACCTATAAGGCTATCTAATTGCTCTTCTTTTTTCTCTTGCTCGTACAAATATTTGGCATCTTGCAAGACATCGTCTCCATGTTGCTTCACAACAGAAACAGATGCATCTAGCTCGTCTTTCAACTTGTAAGCCTTAGCCAAAGCTTTAGAATAACCTTTTTTAGCTTCCTTACTTGCTAAGATTTTCAAACCAAGGGTACCAAATGCGACACCACCCAAAAATAATGAAGATTTTTTCGCAACTTTTGCAACGGTTAATACTTCTTTTAACATACTTATTTCCTCCTTATCATTATTATATAGCAATTTAGATATAAAAGCAATTTCATTCTATAAATTGGAGAATTAGTTTTATTTCTACTGAATCTCCCATCTACTTATTCCTAAAGTTGCTTTCATTTGCCTCTTTTGATACACTTAAACTATGAATACAAATCTCAAGCCCAAACTTCAGCGTTTTGCTTCTGCGACTGCCTTTGCCTGTCCTATCTGTCAAGAAAATCTGACTCTGTTAGAGACTAGTTTCAAGTGCTGCAACCGTCATTCTTTTGACTTGGCGAAATTTGGCTATGTCAATCTGGCACCTCAAATCAAGCAATCTGCTAACTATGACAAGGAAAATTTTCAAAACCGTCAACAAATCCTAGAAGCCGGCTTTTACCAAGCTATCTTAGATGCTGTATCTGACTTGCTTGCAAGCTCAAAAACAACCACAACAATTTTGGATATCGGTTGTGGTGAAGGATTCTATTCTCGCAAACTACAAGAAAGTCACTCTGAAAAAACTTTCTATGCCTTTGACATCTCCAAAGATTCAGTCCAAATCGCTGCTAAAAGTGAACCCAACTGGGCAGTCAATTGGTTCGTTGGTGACTTGGCTCGTCTTCCTATCAAAGACGCCAGCATGGATATCCTACTAGATATCTTTTCACCTGCCAACTATGGAGAATTTCGTCGCGTTTTATCCAAAGACGGTATCTTGATCAAGGTTATCCCAACTGAAAATCACCTCAAGGAAATCCGTCAGAAGGTACAAGACCAGCTGACAAACAAGGACTATTCCAACCAAAATATCAAAAATCATTTCCAAGAACACTTTACCATCCTATCTAACCAAACTGCCTCTCTGACTAAGACTATCACAGTAGAACAACTCCAAGCCCTACTCAGTATGACTCCTCTCCTCTTTCACGTTGACCAGAGCAAGATTGACTGGAGCCAACTGACAGAGATTACTATTGAGGCTGAGATTCTGGTTGGGAAAGCATTCTAAACTAGACTTCCCAAAGGTATAAAACTTACCGAAAATCTTCAATATTACAAAAACGCATAAGAACAGGTACTCAAACCTTAATCTTATGCGTTTTGTTATGCAAAAATCACTGGAGTTTCTATACACATTAAGAGGAAATAGTTGA